>DASWOZ010000123.1:0-4751 GCA_036398535.1 Mucilaginibacter sp.
ACGCATGGTCGGGGTGGTTTGGTATTGGTTGTACCAGAGCATTCATCTGCCTGGCAGGAGTCTATTATTCATCCTATAACTTATACTGTAGTACCTGTATTTACAGGCATTACCGATTTAATGGAACAGGACCCGGAGGAACGTACCAAACATTTTTGGCAGGAAGCTATGCGCCGTGCCATTGATATTGTTGGAGGCTTTACCGCGGTTGATGGCGCTACCATCATTAACCGGCAGTATGAGCTCATAGCCTTTGGCGCTAAAATAGCCCGGTCTGAAATGAGTACCCCGGTTGACCAGATCGTTACTACCGAGCCGGTAGTTGACGGCATTGCCGATTTTATCCATCCTGGGCAAAACGGCGGCACAAGGCACCTGGCGGCCGCACAATTTATTTATGACCAGCGCGATGCTATTGCCCTGGTTGCCTCGCAGGATGGACATTTTACCATTTTTGCCTGGTCGCCACACTTGCAAATGGTACATGCGCATAGGATAGATATTTTGTTGTTGTAAATTTTACTATGTCATTGCGAGTGGAATGTGTACAGGGTTAAAACAACGAAGCAATCTTGTCGCTTTGCTAATGAACGCGACGAGATTGCTTTGGCCCGCCTCGCTCAAACCCTGCCTGGCCGCGCAATGACAAAGAGCTTAAAAAGGTTTATGAAGTTTTAAAACTTCATAAACCTTGCATATCATAAACACCAGAGAGAAAACCCACGCAACCTTACCTAACTGACCTAAGTAATCGTACGATTGAACAAGCTTCTCTCTGCTGCAATAATAATTTATTAATGATTAGTACTTTGCCCCGCTCCTGTTGCACTACTGCTAAAACTAAAACTACTAGAACTGGCGCTTGAATTAAAATTCTTAAGTTGAATATATTTGTTCAAGTCCTTTGAATCAAAACCTTTTTGCTTCATTTCACTAACAAACTCGGGTGTTATGCCGCTACTTTTTAGATAACCCAATTGGTTTACAGGAATATCAGTAAAACCAAGCTTGCTAAATCCGGCTACATACTCGGCAGTAACGCCTTGTCTTTTTAACGAACTAAACTGATTGATAGATATGTTTTTGTAACCTGCGTCTTGAAAGCTTTTAATATATTCGGGGGTTAACTGCTTTAGCGTATAGAAGTTATTCAATGGTAAATCTTTATAACCCACATCCTGAAAACCTTTAATAAATTCAGGTGTAATCCCCTGTGATTTTAAAGAAGCGATATTATCTAAAGTTAATTCTTTATAACCAACAGCCTGAAATCCCCTTACATCTTCGGGCGTAATCTTTTGTGCCTTCAGGCGATATAAATTATTTACCGGTATGGCTTTATAACCTGCATTTTCAAAGCTTTTAATATACTCAGGTGTAACCCCCTGCCTTTTTAGCTGCAATAGTCTTGGAATATCAGCATCCGTATATCCCATATCTTTAAAGCTCTTTACATACTCGGGCGTAATCTCCATTGATTTCATGTTTATTAGTGTGCTGGTCGGAATATCTTTATAACCTACCGCTTCAAAGCTTTTGATATATTCGGGCGTAATATTCATTGATTTCATGGTGCCCAGTTGCCTGTATTCCATATCGGCATAACTTGTGCCTGCATTGCGTATGCCGGATACATAGGCAGAATCAATATGCATAGAATGGCTCGACATGATCTCTTGAACAGTTGGCTTTTCTGCCGCCTGGTTACCCGGTAATTTTACAGATGCTTTGCGTAATCCGTTAATATAATCGCCGGTAATATGCTGTGATTTAAAACTGATTAGTTGGCGAACTGAAAGATCAGTATACCCTGCCCTGCGGATATCATTTACATAGGCGCTATCTACTTTTAATGATTTTAATGATACCAGTTCATTAGGCGTCATATCGTTATAACCCAGTTTTTTCCAATATTTAATATAGGCTGCATCAACCTTTAATGCCGACATGGACATGAGCTGGCCGCGGGTAAGATCTTTAAAACCGTTTTCTTTTAAAAACTGCACATAATCCCTTTTAACATCCGACATGAAGAACGAAAAATATTCATCTTCCTCCAGACCCTCAATATTTTGTTTGCTCATAAAAGCTACATAATCCTTGTTAGCCGTAAACTTGTAATGTCCATAGCCCTGTTCACCATCAAACTTCCCGTTAAATACTACAGTACCCGCTTCCCTGGTCAGGATAAAATCTGCCTTATCACCTTTCGGTAACGACGGAAAATCACTCAGCTTAAATGTATGGCTACTTGTCCAGTTATGAAATTCGTCATTTTCATCCGCCTTAAATTCGATATTTATTTTATCGCTTTTAATAGTAGCGAACCACATGCCATGCGAAAAATCTATATCGCTACTGTTATTTGAGTGGGTAAATATCTGCTGAAACTTGGCTGCCGGGCTACTCATTGCAACAGGTTTATTTAAACCGCATACCAATACCACCAGTAGCGGCATCAGCATAAAATATTTCCACATGGTGTGGATGTTTGATCTTTTAGCGTTCATCATGATTATGCGTTTTTTTAAAAGTGATTGATTATAATTGGTGGTTATCCGCATTGAAAAATTGGGGACAGATACTTTTAACAGGCTCAACTGATATTCTGAAGGCTCAACCTTATGATGATGCAATACCGAATCATCGGTCAAAAATTCGAGGTTGCTTTCCAGCTCTTTACGGTAAAGCCAGGCAAAGGGATTAAACCACTGCATTACCAGCATTAGTTCGGCAACTATTAAATCAAAACTATGCCCCTGTTGTATATGTACCTTTTCGTGTATTAAAATTTGATTGTAAGTGTCCCAATCATATTTGGTTGGATTAATAAATATACTGTTGCCGAATGAACAGGGTGCTTTATCACCCACCAACTCCACAATACGGTAAATACCATCTTGTATCCCCGGCTTTTTGTAGGATTGATATAACAATACCACTACCTGTAATAACAGGTTTGCACCAAATGCAGCCACGCCAAACCAATACAACCAAAATGCCCATTTAACTACACGTTCCATAATAGGTACCACAGGTACAGCCGCTTTGGCTATAGCGGCAATGGTTTGCTGCTTTGCATTGTTTTGTTTTACTGCATTTTCCGGCCTGGCTGTAAAAACAGCGGGATTGGTTTCGTTAACCGGGGCATCAAATGAATTATCAATTGCCGGGTCATTATTTACTACCGCCGGCTCGCTTCTAAAAGAAAACTGTTGTGGTACGGGTATCAGCGGTAAAGTAAAGGCCAGTGCCAGGCAAGCCAGCAGCACTACGCGGTTAAGATGATAATACGTTTCTTTTTGCAGCAGCAGCTTGTAAAATAACAGGCAAACCGCAAGAATAATGGCTACGTGTATGCTATAGGGTATCATTTTTTATTGGTTTTAATGATGTTCAATATATCGTTTAGCTCCTGTTCACTTAGTTTTTGTTCTTTGGCAAAAAATGCCAGCATGTTTGAATACGAGTTATCGAAGTATTGGCTTACAATATCCTTCATGGCATGTGTCTGGTATTCTTCTTTTGTTATCACCGGGAAATACTGATAAATATTACCCACCGCCTCATGGCCTAAAAAACCTTTGTCCTCCAAAATTTTCACCATAGTGGCTACCGAGTTATAATGTGGTTTAGGCTCGGGCATTTCAGGTATCACCTCTTTAATAAATGCTTTTCCTATTGTCCAGAATACCTGCATAATTTGTTCTTCTCTCTTTGCCAGCTTTTGCATATCATTTAATTTTTAATCTAATGTAATACTAATCAATTAGTATTACAACTAATTGATTAGTATATTTTATAAATATTTGATTTTCAGAACAATAATTTTTCATTTGGCGCTATATGATCTATATAAGCACAAAAAAGCCCCTCGAAATGAGGGGCTTAAACTTATAAGACTGTTATATTAGCTTATATGGTTGTTTTTTGGCCGATATAACTTGTACCATATGGGTAACGTTGTGGCCTTGATAATAACTTGTTAGCTTCGGCATTACCTACAAAACGTTCTTTAATAGGATCAAAATGCAACTTAGTTTTAAACTTCATTGATGCATGAGCTACTAAACAAGCGCTACATGAACGGTGAGCAACTTCGATAGGGCTGATATTTGGTTTTTTGTTTTTGATACAATCCAGCCAGTTACGATGTTGCTCTGGGCTGCTGTATAGGTGAATTTCATTAGCACCAATTTTTGATTCTAATATTTTAGGATCACTTGCTTTAATAGCTAAAGCTGCGCCACCTTTTGATTTTGGATCAGATGCGGTAACACCACCGTCACGGGTACAGAAAATCCAACCTTTGTCGCCTTCAAAACGTACACCATTATCGTAAGTATCGTTAATCACCATTTCAACGCCGTTAGCGTATTTCATATGCACTTCAAATGTTCCGTGTACATTCCATAAACCTTTTTTAGGAAATTCAACGTGAACACATTCCGCCTCGATAGGGCCGGTGTATTCTGTATTCATACCCCAGTGCGCAATATCAATATGGTGAACGCCCCAGCCGGTGATCATACCTGCGCCAAATTGCTCTAAACGTAACCATCCGGGACGAGAGCTGATATTTGGCTCATCCATTACACGATCCTGAGTGTAATATATATAAGGTGTTGAACCCAACCATGCATCATAGTTAAAACGATCCGGGGTTGGCATTTCAGTAGCCACGCCGCCTGCAGGGTCGCCAGGCAAACCAACACGCACAGTTTTTAATTTACCAATGCGGCCATTTCTAA
>DASWOZ010000124.1:0-17528 GCA_036398535.1 Mucilaginibacter sp.
TACCAGGTTTATTAATTCTTTTTGCTCGTCTGTATATTCATACTCTATCATCATAGCTGATAGTGAAGCTATACCACCTATAGGGTTTCGCAGGTCATGGGCAACTGCGCGTAGTATACGGTCTTTTTCCTGGCTATTATCTTTAATTTCTTTTAAGGCTTTTTCTAAAACGAGGTTTTGTTCGTTTATCTGCTGGTTTAACAGGTTAACCTTCAGTACATCATTTTTTGATCTTTTCCAGTTGCGATAAATTAATAAAATGATCAATAAGGTCATTAAAGAAACCACAGTAATTACAAAAAGGAATATTTTTTGATATTTATTATTGCTGCTTAACTGCTCAATTTGCAGTTCTTTTTCATAATTATCCAGTTGCTTATTGATGTCACTTTCCCTTAATAAACTTACTTTTTTAGCGTTCGAATCTTTTAGCGTATTGTAAGTTTGTAAATAATTTAAGGCTTTTGGAAGGTCGTTTTTGCGGATGTAGTATTTACTCATTAAGCGATTCCAATTTGCGTCTGCATCTTCGTTTTTTACACTGTCCAGTTGCGGGCGCATGGTATTCAGTAAGCTAATAAGAGCGTTGTTTTCCTTATAATCATAGTAAAGCTGAGCCAGTTTTATTTCTGCTAACTCGGCATCGTTGTTATCATAACCTTTTTTAAGGTTAATCGTTATACTTTTTTTTAATAAATGTTCGGCTTTGGTATAATTACTTTGCAATATCAGTACTTCAGCTTTGTTACCGTATACTACGCCCCGGGCAATATCAATCATTTTAAGCCTGTCGGTAAACTGCGGGCCGTATTGATCAAGGTATTTTAACGTTTTATCAAAATACAATATGGCACTGTCCGGTTGGTTATTATGTTTAAAGCTTAGTGCAATATTGTCCAGTAATTCCTGTTTGTTGTAAAATACAGTAAATTTATCTTTTAGGTCATCATGAAGCCCGTAACTTTTTTTAAAGTATCCGGTGGCAAGCTGATAATTCCCCATTTTATACATGATCATACCCATGCGATAATTATATTCCGCAAGGGCGCCACTATTTAAATTGTTTTTTCCAGCCACATACCCCTGGAAATAATGCTGATAGGCAGCATCAAACTGTTGCCTGGAAAAATAAGCGTCACCCACCGCAAAATTCGCTTCAACAAAATTTGGTATATACCGGCGGTCATTAACCATACTATGTTTAGCAAGCGTAAGCATACTATCGGCATAAAGCAGCCCCTTTTTAGTGTCGTGTTGTGCCTTTTGCCAATAAACATAATGAAACGCATATGTCCTGAATTTATCGGCAATAGTTGGCTTGTTGATACGGTTCATGGATGAATCCAGGTATCGAAGCCCTTCATCTAACCTGTTAGTTCCAAAAAGGACAGACACTTTTTTAAAAACAGGTTTAAAGGAATCTGAGTAACCCGCTGTTTCAGATTTTTTTTGATTGCAAGAGGTAATTGAACCTATAAATGGCAGGCATAAAAACGCCCATACGCCATAACTACGGCACATCAAAAAATTAGGGGAATAATGCTTGGGCAGACTCATCAATATTACGTTGCACAATATAATATTTTACTTATATGATACAAAGCAATATCAGATCCGCTTTTAAATTATTACTTAAAAGCTTCTTCGCCTGTAATATCCAATCCTGTTATTAATAAATGAATATCATGTGTACCCTCGTAGGTAATTACTGATTCCAGGTTCATCATATGGCGCATAATAGGGTATTCGCCGGTTATGCCCATGCCTCCCAGCATCTGGCGCGCTTCGCGTGCAATATTAATAGCTATTTCAACACTATTACGTTTGCTCATAGAAATTTGAGCAGGGGTGGCCCTGTTTTCATTTTTTAGGGTAGCCAGGCGCCAAACCAATAACTGGCCCTTGGTGATCTCGGTAATCATTTCGGCCAGTTTTTTTTGCTGTAGTTGAAAAGCGGCAATAGGTTTGTTAAACTGTTTACGTTCTTTGGCATATCGTAAGGCGGTATCATAACAATCCATAGCAGCCCCCAATGCACCCCATGCAATACCGTAACGTGCCTGGTTAAGGCAGCCCAGCGGGCCCTTTAAGCCCGATATGTTGGGTAGTAAATTTTCTTTGGGCACTTTAACATTATCAAATACCAATTCGCCGGTGGCAGATGCGCGTAATGACCATTTATTATGCGTTTCGGGCGTTGAAAAACCTTCCATGCCGCGCTCAACAATTAAACCTTGTATTTTCCCTGCTTCATTTTTGGCCCAAACTATGGCTATATCTGCAAACGGCGCATTTGAGATCCACATTTTTGCACCATTTAATAGATAATAATCTCCCGCGTCTTTAAAATTAGTGGTCATACCGCCGGGATCAGAACCGTGGTCAGGCTCGGTTAAACCAAAGCAACCCATCAACTCGCCCGAAGCTAATTTAGGCAGGTATTTTTTGCGTTGCTCTTCAGAGCCATAAGCATATATAGGATACATCACTAACGAACCCTGTACGGATGCAGTTGACCGAATACCAGAGTCGCCGCGTTCAATTTCCTGCATAATAATGCCATACGCCATATAATCCAATCCTAAGCCGCCATATTCAACAGGGATGGTTGGGCCAAAAGCGCCAATTTCTGCCAGTCCTTTTAAAAGATGTTTAGGGAACTCAGCTTTTTGCGCGTAACCTTCTATAATAGGGCTTACTTCTTTTTTTACCCAATCTCTTACCGATTTGCGGATCAGTTTATGCTCGTCTGTAAGTAATTCATCTAACTGGTAATAATCGGGTGATTCAAAAAGATCAGTTTTAGCCATGGAATTTATATTGATTGAGCAAATATAGAAGATTTCGAATTTAATTGAGTTTCGGAGGGTAGGACAATAAAATTCTTAATTCCGGAATTGAACCTCCGGAATTCGAAATAAAAAGAATTATTTTTGATGAATGATGAAGATAGCTATACACGGGGCAAAGTTTTTTGCTCATCATGGATTTTATCCCGAAGAACAAAAATTAGGGAACTGTTTTGTGGTTGATATAGAGGTTGGTTTTGAGCCCACGGGCGATATTGATGAGGATAAATTAACTAATACCGTTAATTACGAGCAGTTGCATACCATAGCCACCTTGCAAATGCAACAACCACGTAAGTTGATTGAAACGGTTGCGCAAGCGATTATGAATGAAATAAAAAGCAATTATCCCGAACTGGAAACTATTGATGTAATTATAAAAAAAATAAACCCGCCAATGGGATGCGAAGTTGCTTATTCAAGTGTTACCATTAATTATACTAAGCATCATGAGCTACAATAAAATAACAGCCGAAATACTTGATGCAATTAAATTAATTGTGGGAGAGGAGGCTGTTATTACAAGCCATACCGAACTGGAGAAATACAGCCATGATGAAACGGAGGACCTAATTTACTACCCCGAAGTAGTAGCTAAGCCACAATCGCCCGAACAGGTTTCCGCATTAATGAAACTATGTAATGAGCAGTTGATACCCATAACACCCAGAGGGGCGGGCACAGGTTTAAGCGGCGGTGCTTTGCCTGTAATGGGTGGTTTATTGATAGCTATGGAACGTTTTAACAAGGTATTGGCTATTGATGAGCAAAACCTGCAGGCAACGGTTGAGCCAGGTGTGATAACCGAAGAGTTTATGAACCAGGTGGCCGCAAAAGGTTTGCTATACCCGATAGACCCGGCAAGTAAGGGTAGCTGCTTTATTGGTGGCAATGTGTCGCATGGGTCGGGCGGGCCAAGGGTGGTCAAATATGGTACGATACGAGAATATATTTTAAACCTTGAAGTAGTTTTGCCATCAGGCGAAATTATATGGACAGGGGCTAATACGTTAAAATACGCGTCGGGCTATAATCTTACCCAGTTAATAATAGGATCTGAAGGTACACTGGGTATTATCACTAAGATTGTTGTAAAGTTGATCCCTTTGCCCACACAAAATGCGTTGATGCTGGCTTCGTTTGGCTCAAATGAGGCAGCTTGCGGGGCTGTGTCAGCTATATTCAGGGCGGGTATTATTCCTTCGGCGGTAGAGTTTATGGAGAGGAAAGGCGTACAATGGGTAATTGAAAATGACGGGATAGTTTTTGACCTGAAGGATGGCATTGAGGCTTTTCTACTTATAGAAGTTGATGGTAATAATATTGATGTGATATTTAGCGATTGCGAAAAGATCAATAGTGTTTTGGAGCAGTTTGATTGTAAAGAAGTGCTATTTGCGGATACATCCGCTCAAAAAGAAGAGTTGTGGCGAATAAGAAAAACAATGGCGGTATCTGTAAAATCAAATTCTGTTTATAAAGAGGAAGATACTGTAGTGCCACGTGCAGAATTGCCGCAGTTAATAAATGGCATAAAAAGTATAGGCGCCAAGTATGGTTTCGAGTCGGTATGTTACGGCCACGCGGGGG
Organism: Mucilaginibacter sp.; assembly: GCA_036398535.1. GTDB lineage: Bacteria > Bacteroidota > Bacteroidia > Sphingobacteriales > Sphingobacteriaceae > Mucilaginibacter. Next base: position 4,440 of record DASWOZ010000124.1, read on the forward strand.
ATGGTAACCTGCATGTAAACATCATCAAAGCCAATATGAGCGATGAAGACTGGGCGTATAAGCTAAAAGATGGCATACATGAAATTTTTAAACTAACCGTGTCTTTAGGCGGTACATTATCCGGCGAGCATGGTATTGGCTTGGTACAAAAGGAATTTATGCCCATCAAATATTCTGAAGTACATTTTGAGTTGTGGCGTGGTATTAAAAAGGTATTTGATAAAAACGGTATCTTAAACCCTGGGAAAATCTTTTAAATCAATTTAAGTATGGTATTTCATCTGCCAGCAGACGATCTTTTAAAAATTGGAATGGCTGTATTATGCGGTGGTTTGTTGGGTATTGAGCGTCAATACAAAAACAAAACCGCGGGTTTCCGTACCATCATATTAATCTGCCTGGGTTCGGCTTTGTTTACTATGGTTGCAGCGCGGGCAGGTTTGGGGGTTAATATTAATGTAATTACAGGTATTGGTTTTATAGGCGCGGGTGTTGTTTTTAAAGACAATATAGGCGTAAGCGGATTAACCACGGCATCGGTTATATGGGTGGCCGCGGCTATAGGTATGGCTGTGGGTGCAGGCAATTTTGAACTGGCCCTGGCCTCAACTATACTTACTTTGCTGGTTTTACTACTATTCTCGTTACTGGAAAGATATATTGATAAAGTGCATCACGATAAATTATTTGTTATTGTTTTTGCCAATGAAGATTATGATAACCTGACTTCGCTGGAAAGCTCTATAAAAGATCATCATCTTAAATTTATCCGCAGGCAGATCAGTAAACAGGACGGATGCCTGCAAGCTGCTATTTTAGTAACCGGGCACCGGAAACATATTACTAAACTGGATGAAAAACTATTGCTTATGCCATATGTTAAGGCATTTTAATTTTAGCCTTCTTCTAATTCGTATTTAATATTAGCCTCGGTTCATCATGCTCAATCATTTTATTACGGGCATGAGTAGGTATCTTAACAGATTTGTTTGCCGTATAATCATAACTGATGCATACCGTTTTCCCGGTAGTACATATTTCTTCTCCTTTTTCAGTAACCTTAACCAATACGTGCATTACATCAAAACTACTGTTACCAATACGCACAACGCGTACATAGCACATTAACCGGTCATGCAGCATAACCGGTTTTAAATAATTTACCTCGGTTCGGCCCACTATTATTCCATTTTCGCTGAAATTCCAATTAATTACATCTCTCCAGTAATCAAATCGTGCGTTTTCAAAATAGGTTAAATAGATAGCATTGTTTACGTGCCCTACGGCATCTATATCCGAAAACCGGATAGCTATGGGAGTTTTATATTTATAATCACTTGTTTTTTCAGCCATGGTGTGTCATAATGTCTGCTGATTTTATTCATTGCAGACAAATTGTCTTTTAAAATTCAAAAATAACCTGTTGGTACAACAGTTGAACAACTGTTTGCGAAGTTAATAAAAACAAAACTTAGGAGGATATAAAAATGACTTTAGTAAAATTTGGCAACGGACAAAAGAACCACGTAGCAAACCCATTTTTCAACGATGTATATTCAATACTTAATGATTCGTTTTTGAGCGAAAAGTTAACAACCAAAACACCCGCAGTTAATATTGCAGAAACTACTAATGAATTTGAAGTAGAATTGGCAGTACCCGGCTTGAAAAAAGAAGATTTTAAAATTAATCTGGATAAAAATGTATTAAGCGTTTCGGCAGATAAGAAAACTGAAACCGTTGATGAAAACAAGAAATTCAGCAAACGCGAATACAGTTATCAATCATTCAGCAGGTCATTTACCTTACCTGAAAGTGCTGATCATTCAAAAATTGAAGCTGATTACACTGATGGTATCTTAAAATTAACCATCGCTAAAAAAGAAGAAGCTAAATTTCAATCAAGAGAAATAGCTGTTAAATAATAAGGTAAGTTTTCATAATAAGTTGGTTTAGTTTGATAGAGAAGGCCGTTCTGTGAGGAACGGTCTTTTTTTATATCAACTAATCCCTCATATTGATGTACTGTAGCGGCTGGCCAAAGTTGTCACTACGGCACAGGCTGATTACGGCTTGCAGGTCATCAATCTTTTTACCTTGCACACGCACCTGGTCATCCATTATTGATGCTTGTACTTTTAGCCCGCTATCCTTTATTTTTTTTACAATTTTTTTAGCTGCTTCCTTATCAATACCCTCTTTTACCTTTATCTCCTTGCGGATCATGTTACCTGATGCATACTGCTCCTTACCAAAATCAAGCGCGCCCGAGTCAAGGCTTTGTTTTACCATGCGGCCTACTATAGCGTCCTGTATAGCTTTTAAACGCATGTCGTTTTCAGTTACAATGGTTAATGTATTGGTTTTTTTATCCAGTTCAATAGTGCTTTTTGAATCATTAAAATCATAACGGTTCAAAATTTCCTTTTTAGCTATATTGATGGCGTTATCAAGTGTTTGGCCGTCTATTTTACTTACTATATCAAATGTTGGCATATGTTTATCTTTTGGTTTACAAATCTAAAGTAATGGAGGCATTTATTACACCCTAATTATATTAATAAAACATCCAAATATACCAATGACTTAATATTAACTTAACAAATAAATAAGCAGTTTTGCAATTGCGGCTGAAAAGCAGGCCTAATATGGATATTAAACAAGTACCTTTAATTAACAGGGAGATAAGCTGGCTATACTTTAACGACCGGGTTTTGCAGGAGGCTGCCGACCCCACAGTACCCCTGATAGAAAGAATTAGATTTTTAGCCATTTTTTCATCCAACTTGGATGAGTTTTACCGGGTGCGCGTAGCAACGCTTAGCCGTTTAGCAAACCTGAATGAAAAAGCCAAAGAAATATTAGGTTACAATCCTAAAAAGATATTAAATCAAATAAAAAATGTTGTTGTAAAGCAGGAAAGGAAGTTTAATAATTTGTATGAAAATATTATTATTAAACAACTGGCCGAAGAGAAGATATTCATACTAAATGATACCCAGTTAAATGTATCACGCGGTGCATTCGTAAAAAGTTATTTTAGAGAAAAGCTGCTGGCTACTTTGGTGCCTATTATGCTGGATAACAATTTAATGTTACCCGAATTAAGGGACAGGGCTATCTACTTTTTTGTAAAGCTTACAAAAAATAAAAAGGTTAGATACGCATTGATTGAAATTCCAGATAACATTTCGCGTTTTATTGTTTTACCGGATACCAACAATCTGAAATTTATTATCCTGATGGATGATATTGTAAGGTATAATCTGGAAGACATCTTCTTTATTTTTGAGCATGACAGTATAGAAGCCTATTCTATACAGCTTACACGCGATGCCGAACTGGATCTGGATAAAGAAGTAAGCGGAAAGTTCATAGACTCTTTAGCAAAAAGCCTGCAAAAGCGGCGTAAAGGTAAACCAATGCGTTTGCTATATGATTCTGAAATGCCGCTGGATATGTTAAAGTACCTGGTAAGCAAAATGGGCCTGCATGGTGAAAGTTTAATACCCGGCAACCGTTACCATAATTTTAAAAATTTTATCTCTTTCCCTAACATCGGGAGGCCGGAACTGGAGTATCCAAAATATATCCCGCTGCCGGTTGATGATCTGTCATTTGGTAAAAGCTTGATGGGTATGATCGCCAAAAAAGATTATTTGATCAGTACGCCATATCAATCATATGATTATGTAATTCACTTTTTACGTGAAGCGGCTATTGACCCGAAGGTTAAAGAGATTAGTATTGCAGTTTACCGGTTGGCAGAAAATTCAAGAATTATCCATGCGCTTATCAATGCGGCAAAAAACGGTAAAAAGGTTACCTGTTTGGTTGAGCTGCGGGCTCGTTTTGATGAACAAAACAATATCACCTGGAGCCGCAGGTTAGAGGAGGAAGGTGTAAACGTACTATACGGAATAGAAAATTATAAGGTGCATTCAAAAATATGCCTGGTTAGCCGTATGGAGAAAGAAAGAAAGGTATACTACGCTTGCTTATCTACCGGAAATTATAACGAAAAAACCGCGAGGATATATGCGGATCATACGTTATTAACGACTGATAAAAGAATAACCGATGACCTGGTAAACGTTTTTAAAGCATTAAATAAAAATATATTACCTAAGGGGTTAAAAAGTCTGATCGTATCGCCAATTGATTCTCGGCCGGCTATTTACAAACTCATCGATACAGAGATAAAGAATGCGAAGGCAGGTAAACCGGCTTATATGATATTGAAAATGAACAGCCTTGCCGATGAACAGTTAATTATAAAATTATACCAGGCAAACAATGCAGGTGTGAAAATTCAATTAATTGTAAGGGGTATGTGTTGCCTGGTTCCGGGTGTTAAAGGGTTTAGTGAGCATATTGATGTGATAAGCATAATTGATAAATATCTGGAGCATTCACGTGTCCACATTTATTGCAATGGCGGTGATGAACTGATCTATTTAACCTCTGCTGATTTTATGACCAGGAATATTGATACCCGTATAGAGGTGGGTTTCCCAATATATGATGAGGAGTTGAAGAAAGAAATAAGGGATATTATCAATATCCAGTTAAGTGATAATACCAAGGCCCGCGAGATAAATATTCATAATAACAATAAGTATCATAAAACACATTCGGAAATACCCGTACGTGCACAAATAGATATTTACAATTACCTGAAAAATAAAACAATAAATTGAGATACGCCGCGATAGATATAGGATCAAACGCAGTAAGACTACTTATTGCCGATATAATTGAAAACAACGGATCTGTTTCCTTTAAAAAAAACACTTTGATACGTGTGCCCCTGCGTTTGGGCGATGACGCTTTTTTACATCAGTATATTTCTGATAAAAAAGCTGCAGACCTGGTAAAAACAATGCATGCATTTCGCGGCCTGATGGACGTTTACAAGGTTGTAGATTACCGGGCGTATGCTACATCAGCTATGCGCGAAGCAAAGAATGGTGAGGCTGTTGTTAAGCAAATACAGGACGAAGCAAATATTAACCTGGAAATTATACACGGCCAAAAGGAAGCTAAGGTAATTTATGCCAGCCATGCGGAAGCTAATATTGATAAAAGCAAAAATTATTTGTACATTGATGTTGGTGGTGGCAGTACGGAGATCTCCTTATTTTCTGCGGGCGAACTAATGGCATCCAAATCATTTAATATAGGTACAATCCGTATACTGGATAACCAGGATAGAGAGGAAACATGGGATGAGATGCGAGATTTTATCCGTGAGCATACGCGCCAGTTTAAGTTATTGGCCGGTATAGGCACAGGAGGTAATATAAACAAGCTATATAAACTGGCGGAAGAAAAGGATAACGCGCCCCTGACATTTACCAAATTGAAATCGCTGTATACCTATTTAAATTCGTTTTCATTAAAAGATCGTATAAATGTGCTAGGCTTAAATCAGGATAGAGCAGATGTAATTATTCCTGCCTGTGATATTTACCTGACCGTAATGAAATGGGCCGGGATAAAAAATATGTATGTACCCAGTGTGGGCATGGTTGATGGTATTATACAGCAACTTATAGAGAAAAATTACAACAATGAGGGTTAAATTAATTTAAATAAATTGTTTAATAATTAAAAAAGTGTTATTATATTTGTAATGCCCTCTAAGGGCATGTTTTTCATAGGTAGATGTAGGGTCGAGTACTTGTTATTCGGCCCTTTTTTGTGAGCCCCACCCAACCTTCCCCTGTAGGGAGGGCTTTAGCGTCTTCACCAACTAAGGTAAATTATAGGAGTTTATGTGATGATAAAAAAGAAAATTGTTGTTGCCATTACTGGCGCCAGTGGTGCTATATACGCCAGGTTGTTGTTAGATAAATTGCAGCAACTAAATAACCAGATAGCAGAGGTAGCTGTTGTAATGTCTGACAATGCCAAACAGGTTTGGGCGTTTGAACTGGATAATAACGATTACGATAATTACACTTATAAGTTTTACGCCAAAAATGATTTCATGGCACCTTTTGCATCTGGATCTGCCAGGTTTGATACGATGGTAGTTGTTCCATGTTCTATGGGCACTTTAGGTAGAATTGCCGCAGGTACATCTGATGATCTGATATGCCGTGCTGCCGATGTTATATTGAAGGAACGCCGCAAATTAATACTGGTGGCCAGAGATACACCTTTAAATTTGATTCATATCCGTAACATGCAAACAGTTACAGAGGCGGGCGGTATTATTTGCCCTGCGGTACCCTCTTATTATAGTAAACCCAAAACGATTGAAGAAGTTGCCATGACCGTTGTTAATCGTGTAATTGATCTGATAGGGTTGGAGAATGAGAGTTACAGGTGGAATACGCTATAAGCTATTTTTTATTTAGTTTGATAATAGTTTTATTAAGCTAAATAAAAGTGAAAAGGGGTTGATAATATTAAAAAAAGTAATATTTTTATAAAAAAATCACACCTAAAAACTATCACAAATGAGCTTTATCGAAAAAAATTTAAGTGCCAATGAGCGCATCATCTACAATGGTAAAATCCATTGGTTTATCTATTTCCGCGGTATTTTTTTTATTATTTTAGGTTTATTAACCAATAGTGCATCCGCATCAGCATCTGCATTTTTGTTTTTTGTAGGTATTGTTATTTTGTTGATGGCAATAATGATTGCCAGATCATCAGAGTTTGCAATAACAAATAAACGAGTGGTCCTTAAAACCGGAATATTTAGCAGAAAACTTATTGAACTTCAATTAAACAAATCAGAAGGGTTGCAAATTTCACAAGGTATTTTAGGCCGGCTTTTTAATTTTGGCACTATTAAAATAACTTCAGGAGGAGTAATTGAAGGTTTTGCGTTTTTAGCTAATCCTTTTGAGTTTAAAAAACAAGTTAATAATGCTGTTGAAGATTCATTTGCCGTAGGCGGAAACCCGGCAACAATATAAGACCTGAATTTTTGAACCAGCAATTTGTTGCTGGCTTTTTTATCGTCAGGATTTATTTAAAGCCACTAATTAACCAGGTTAGTGGCTTTTCTATTTTAAATGGTTTGTAACCCAAAAGCAACTAATCGCTAATCGCCAATCAATTAATCTTTAAAAAACTTATCTTTGCAGCTTAGTAAATGAACAAGAAAGTCGCTTTTTATACACTGGGTTGCAAGCTGAATTATTCGGAAACCTCAACCATTGGCCGCCTTTTTAATAAAGCGGGTTTTGACACCGTTGATTTTGTTGACACACCTGATGTATATGTGATCAATACTTGCTCAGTAACCGAAAACGCAGATAAGAAGTGCAAAAAGGTTGTACAAGAAGCGCTTAAAATATCTCCTAATGCATATGTAACTATAGTAGGCTGCTATGCGCAATTGAAACCAAAAGAAATAGCCGAAATTCCGGGTGTAGATATAGTTTTGGGCGCTGCGGAAAAGTTTCAGATAGTTGATTATATTACTGATCTTACTAAAAATCCTAAAGCGCTGGTATATAATCAACCGGTAACAGAGGCTAATGAGTTTATTTCTTCATGGTCATTTGGCGATCGTACCCGTACTTTTTTAAAAGTACAGGATGGTTGTGATTACTCATGCACTTTTTGCACTATACCTTTAGCAAGGGGTAACAGCCGTAGTGATACCATTGAAAATGCAGTTAAGCAAGCAGCACAAATTGCCGCATCGGGTGTTAAAGAAATTGTATTAACAGGTGTAAATCTTGGTGACTTTGGTATTATAGATGGGAAACGCGAAAATAAATTTCTCGATCTGGTTAAAGCATTAGATGAAGTAGAAGGGATTGACAGAATACGTATATCTTCAATTGAACCTAACTTATTAACGGACGAGATCATTGAGTTTGTGGCAGGATCCAAACATTTTGTGCCGCATTTTCATATCCCTTTACAATCAGGCTCTGATAAAATACTGGGCTTAATGAGGCGCAGGTACAAACGGGAGCTATATGCTAACCGCGTAGCTAAAATTAAAGCGCTAATGCCAGATTGTTGCATTGGAGTAGACGTAATTGTTGGTTTCCCCGGCGAAACAAGAGCAGATTTTATTGATACCTATAATTTCCTGAACGAGTTAGATATTTCTTACCTGCATGTGTTCACTTATTCAGAACGTGAAAACACGCTGGCAAAAGAGATGAGTGGTACAGTGCCCGGATCTGCACGTGCCGAAAGAAGCAAAATGCTGCATATTTTATCAGACAAAAAGCGCAGGGCATTTTATGCTGCCCAATTAGATAAAACTGCCGAGGTTTTATTTGAAGGTGATATTAAAGACGGCTTTATGCATGGTTTTACCCGTAACTATGTAAAAGTAAAAGCCAAGTACGACCCAGTATTAGTGAATGAGTTGAAAAATGTTTATTTAACTAAAATATCACCTAATGGTGACGTTGAAATAACCGAGAGCGAAGAAATATTAATACATTAACTATATATTCGCTGCAAATAATCACCTATGTTTCCAACCATTACTTCGCTTATTAAATATTTAACCGGCTTAGATATTTTATTGCCTGTACAAACATTTGGTTTTTTTGTCGCCATAGCTTTTATGGCCGCATATTGGGCCTTTACACAGGAGTTTAAGCGTAAAGAAAAACTGGGTCAAATTCATTCATTTGAAAAAGAAGTTACCGTTGGCGGGCCTGTTTCACCATTTGATTTAGCAGGGAATGGTCTGTTTGGTTTTATATTAGGCTATAAATTAGTCGATATGGCGTTTAATTATCAAGCCATGATAGATGACCCGCAGGGCTTTATTTTATCTGCGCGTGGTAACTGGATAGGGGGAATAGTTTTAGCAGCAGTTTTTGCTTATTGGGCCTATGCAGAAAACAAAAAGCAACGATTAGCCGAGCCTGTAACTAAAAAAATATTGGTTCACCCATACGAGTTGATGGGTAATATATTGATATGGGCCGCGGTATGGGGGTTTGCCGGTGCTAAGCTATTTAACGCGTTAGAGAATTGGGGTGAATTTATGGCCGACCCGGTAGGAATGCTGATTGGCTTTAGCGGACTTACCTTTTACGGCGGGTTAATATGTGGAGGTACCGCGGTACTTTATATTGCCAATAAGCATGGTATTAAGCCTTTGGATATGCTGGATATTGGCGGCCCCGGGATGATGTTGGCTTACGGCGTTGGCCGTATTGGTTGTCAGATGTCGGGCGATGGCGATTGGGGAATACCTAATTTAGCACCCAAGCCCCACTGGTTAAGCTGGGCGCCAGATTGGATGTGGGCATTTAAGTTTCCGCATAATGTAAGCCACGAAGATACAGGTAATATCATACCCAATTGTGTTGGTAATTTTTGTAATGAATTAAGGCTTGCCGTATTTCCGACCTCGTTTTATGAATCGGTGGTTTGTATATTACTGTTCCTGTTTTTGTGGAGTATTCGTGATCGCATTAAAATACCGGGTATAATGTTTGGTATTTACCTGGTATTGAACGGTGTTGAGCGTTTCCTGATCGAATTAATACGGGTGAATACAAAATATCATGTTGCAGGTATAAGCTTTACCCAAGCCGAGCTGATATCGCTTTGTTTGGTTATAGCAGGGGTAACTTTAATTATATCTGGATTAAACCGGGAGAAGAAAATAGCATCCAACACGCATGGGTAAAAAATTATGGCGCAAACTTGAAAAAAACCAGGTGGCCAGGTTCATCCTTTCTGCCGGTGTTGGTTTTTTGGTAGATATATCTGCTTTTTATGTTTTGTTCCATAACCTGCTCATACAAAAAACCTATAATATATTTAATGCTACCGTACGCAACTTTTCGCTTTCATTAGGTATATCATTTTTTCTGGGTGTTTTAGTTAATTTTTTAATCACTAAATACCTGGTATTTTCTGAATCAAAGTCGTCCCCGTATAAGCAATTCTTCCGGTTTGTTTCTGTAGCGATTATTGGTTTTTTTGCAAATTTGGGTGTGATTGAAATTTTTGTTCACTCATTTAATATGTACCCGCCGGTTGCGCGGATAGCTGCCGCACTAAGCTTGTTTTTTGCCAGCTTTTTTGTACACAAGTTTTTTTCATTCAGCTTATCATTAAGACATCAGCATGCACCTAGAACAAGTAACGAATAATGTAATTGAATTGGCTAAACAAGCAGGTGATTTTATCAGGCAGGAGAGAAGGAATTTTGATCCTGATAAAATAGAATACAAAGGCTTAAATGACATGGTGTCCTATGTGGATAAAACCGCGGAGGAAAAAATTGTAGCCGGATTAGAAAAGATTTTACCTGACGCCGGATTTATTACTGAAGAAAAAACTAAGAACAAAACAGGCGAGCGTTATACCTGGATCATTGACCCGCTGGATGGCACCACAAATTTTATACACGGCTTACCTGTATTTTCGGTAAGTATTGCGTTAAAAGAATATGACGAACTGGTTGCGGGTGTGGTATATGAAATTAACCAGGATGAATGCTTTTATGCCTGGAAAGATGCACCGGCTTATTTAAACGGTAAGGTTATTAAAGTAAGTAATTGCCCTACTATCAGTAATAGTTTAATAGCTACCGGTTTTCCGTATTATGATTTTACCAGGCAGCCGCAATACATTGAGTTGTTTACCCACCTGATGAAAAATTGCCATGGCCTGCGCCGTTTAGGTTCGGCAGCGGTTGATTTGGCTTATACTGCATGCGGGCGTTTTGATGCCTATTATGAATATAACTTAAACGCCTGGGATGCGGCGGCAGGGGTTATCATTGTAAGGCAAGCAGGGGGGACGGTAGTCAACTTTAAAGGTGGCAACGAAGTTTTAGATACCCGTGAATTGCTGGCAACTAATGGGAAGATGGCCGAAGAAATGTTGCAGACAATACAGCAGTATTTTTAATTTACGAATTAAAAAAGGCACAAAATTTCCGAATCTTAATTCGTGAAATTTGTGCCCTTTAAAATAGGTGTAATTAATATCTTATTTATAATGCTTCTGATACTACTTCAGTAACTTCAGGCACCATACGTTTTAATAGATTTTCGATACCTGCTTTCAAGGTTACAGTTGATGAAGGGCATCCGCTGCATGAACCGCGAAGCTCAACCGTTACTACGCCTTCGCCAAATGATTTGTAGGTAATGGCGCCACCATCTTGTTCAACAGCAGGGCGTACATAATCATGTAATATTTGCTGGATTTTTACTTCAATGTCTGATCCTTCAAAATCACCTTGCTCGGCTTGTTCTTCTTCCTGTACTTTTACTTCAGCTTCAACCGCGCCTTTAACAAACTCTTTTAATATCGGTAAAATATCATCCCAGCTATCTTCATCAAACTTGGTTACGGTAACAAAGTTACTGGCGAAGAATACACCATTAACAAATGAAAATTTAAAAAGTTCTTTTGCAAACGGAGATTTCTCGGCGCTTTCTTTAGTCGCGAAATCCGCACTCCCATTGATCAGTAACTTGTTCACAATGAACTTCATAGTTGCCGGGTTGGGTGTAGATTCAGTATATACGTTGATATTCATCTTGATCTTCTTATTTAAATTGAATAAACAAATTTAGGTAGCTTTTTGATTTATATAATACTATTAAATTGTTATGACCTGTGAATGACTTAGAGAATGTGCAAATGTGCGGATTATGCAAATGGTTTAATTTTTTAATGATGTTATTTCTTTAATATCATCATCTGCATATTTGCACATCAAATCCCTGTATAATTCAAAGGTGTTATTTGTTTTATTTCTTCTTTAACGTTATTATTTACTTGTAAAGTATCTACAAAATCTGCTATGGTTTGTGCGTTTACTTCTGTATTGGTGCGGGTAAGCTCTTTTAGCGCTTCGTATGGGTTTGGGTAGCCTTCGCGGCGCAGTATGGTTTGTATAGCTTCGGCAACTACGGCCCAATTTGCGTTTAAATGCGCGTTTATGGCTGTTGTATTTAACAATAACTTATTTAACCCTTTAATGGTTGATTTAAACGCGATCAACGTATGGGCAACAGGGACACCTATGTTTCTCAATACAGTAGAATCTGTCAAGTCGCGCTGCAAGCGTGATATAGGTAGCTTAGCTGCTAAGTGTTCAAACAAAGCATTAGCTATACCTAAGTTACCTTCAGAGTTTTCAAAATCTATTGGGTTTACCTTATGCGGCATAGCAGATGAGCCAACTTCGCCGGCCTTTATTTTTTGCTTAAAATAGTTCATGGAAATGTAGGCCCACATATCCCTGTCCAGGTCAATGATAATATTATTAATCCTTTTCAACGCATCGCATTGCGCGGCAAAATTATCATAATGCTCAATCTGTGTAGTAAACTGCGACCTCTTTAAACCAAGCACATTATCAACAAAATTGTTTCCAAATGCTGCCCAATCAACACCCGGATAGGCTACATTATGTGCGTTGAAATTACCCGTAGCACCACCAAATTTAGCAGAATAAGGCACTTGCTTTAGCAAATTTAATTGGCTCTCCAGGCGTTCTACAAAAACCCTGATCTCTTTCCCTAACCGTGTAGGAGAGGCAGCCTGGCCGTGTGTATGGGCCAGCATAGGCAATTCGGCCCAATCGAGAGCATAGTTTTTTAATATGTTCAATAACTCTTCAAACGCCGGGTAATAAACCTCATTTAAGGCTAATTTAAAGGTGTAAGGAATAGCTGTATTGTTAATGTCCTGCGAGGTTAGGCCAAAATGGATAAATTCTTTATAGGGTTGCAGGCCAAGCGTATCAAATTTTTGCTTGATAAAATATTCAACCGCCTTAACATCGTGGTTGGTGGTTTTTTCTATTTGCTTAATACTTTCGGCGTCAGCCTCGGTAAAATTTTTGTAAATCCCGCGTAACTTTTCCGGTACGCTTGAATCCAAATCATGTAGTTGCGGCAACGGATGTTGGTACAGGGCAATAAAATATTCTATTTCAACATATACCCTGTACTTGATCAATGCATATTCCGAAAAATAGTTAGCCAGGTTTGCTGTTGTATTACGGTAACGGCCATCAATAGGTGATATTGCAGAAAGAGAAGTAAGCGTCATGTTTTTGGTTTTGTGCAAAGGTAATAATTTAAGTAGCAGGATAAAGCAGGAGTTATAGTT
>DASWOZ010000125.1:0-2483 GCA_036398535.1 Mucilaginibacter sp.
GCCGATGGTAAGGTTCAATGCAATGGGCGACGAGGCGGTAGATGACATGGACTCTGACGGGGAGTTATATAAAGTGTCAAATGCCCTGAAATTTACTTTGGCTCCCCACTCTGTAAATATCCCTAAATCAACAATGGCTATAAGGCTTATAAAAAACAGGCAAAAACCGATATAAAACTTCAGCCAAATACTTTTAACAGTACGGTTGTTGGGTATAAACCAATTAATAACAAATACCAGTAAGGGAATTATAGCAATGTAAGCAGTTGCCGAGGCATCCATGCGAATGCCGTATAAAAAGGTTTTTACAATATCGTAAAAATTGACTCCTTTAAGTTTGTGATAGAAATATAATTCAAAGGTTGCTCTTGTTAAAACGAAAAACAGCAGCCAGAAAATAAAAAATCTTACAAATGAAAAAAGGCTTCTTAACATTAGGTGGTAAAAGTAATTATTTACACCATTAGGTTAAGAAGCCTTATAAAATATGTTTTACTGCTGACTATTTTCCGCCACGCATTGCTTTTAACTCGTCGTATGTTATTTTATCATAACCGGCAGGTACACCAAACGCTCCGGCAGGTACTTTTTGCTCGGTAATTGATTTTAAAGTAATATCAGCTTTTTGTCCCTGTAGGGTGGTGATAACCTCAACCGGAAAACCACCCGCGCTTACAAAAGGCATGCTAACGGTGTTGGCAGGGGCTGATATATCGTTAGTTACCCATACCTCAATATCCGATCCGCTTTTAGCGTCTTTTGCGGTGACTTTTTTACAGTTATATCCGCTAATTTGTTTGGTTTCGGTTGTTGGTGTAAAAGTAAGCTTTGGTAATTCATCACTTGCCTGGTCTACTTCATCCGGTGTTAATACAGCGGCCTTTTTCATTGAAGCTACAGGCACATCAACTAAAATAGCAAAATACGAGTGTTTTACAGTTGTTATCAATTTAATAACAGCGGGTCCGGTTTGTAAAACTGTAAGGCTGGAATCGCCCCTAAAAGAAATTTTAGATTCTGCATTTCCGGCAGGAGAGGTAGTTGTGTAACTTACCACACCTTCGGTATAGTTTTTTTGTGCGCTTGCGCTAAATGCCGCAATAGTAAGTGATACACCAAGTGCAACTTTCAAAATGTTATTATTCATGATTTGTGTTTTATAATACAATATACAAATATTTAATTAGATAAGATTCTAAACGAATTGTTACGCTTTAATAATTGATAGTTTATGTGCAGATCTTTTGCTTCTTGCTCCAGGTTAGCAATTAATTTGTCTGAATTACTGCCATCAATAATAAGTGTTTGATAATCATAGTTCTTGTTGATGCTGTCAATAGCGGTATGTGGGTTGCCGGTTATATATACATAGTCAATTTTTAACCTTTGGGATAATAATTTGTTTTGCTGCTTGCCATCAAAAATTAACAATAGCTTATTTTTAAATTGTATCAGGTTTGATCTTTTAACAAAAAATGGGGCGTTTACATCATCATTCATGCTATATAACGCAGCATTATCTATTTTAATACTATCCAGGTAAGGTTGTACGGCATATTGATAGTTTTTATCATTAGCTTTAATATCCGACAGTATAATGGCTTTATCACCCGTTTTAAATACGAGCCCGATATGTTTTCTTAAACTTAAAAAGGTGATATGATCAGCTTGAAAAGTATTAATCCGTTTAAAGCTGATGCTGACGCATAACAATAATATAGCGGCAAAACTGAGTTTAATTAGCCCTGTTTTTCTATTAAACAAAAAGTAAAACAGGCAGATGATGATCAGGTATGCCAAAAGATATTCGCCAGCGTTCAACCATATTTTACCAATGCTTGCAAATGGCGCATGTTCAATTATGGCTAATACCTTATTCATGATTAGAATAGATTGTTCTAATACATATCCTAAAGCTTTTGAAACTATTGGTAATTGGGGAATTAGTAAATAAGTAAGGCCCACATACATAATCAATGCCGACGGAATAATAATAAACAGGTTGCTCAATAAAAAATACACCGGAAACTGGTGGAAATAAAACGCGCTCAACGGGAAAGTGATCACCTGTGCAGCTATAGATACCGAACATATGGCCCATAGTTTATCGGCCCATTTATTTTTAAAGGTTAGCCACTTATAAACTACCGGCTGAAACACAATTAATCCGGCAACGGCCAGGTAAGATAATTGAAAACCAACATCTGTGATAAACAATGGATCATATAACAATAATGCGAACGCAGATATTGCCAGAATATTCAGCGTATTAATGTACCTGCTATAGGTTTTGCCAATTATTACCATAGATAACATTACCGCTGCCCGGCAAACGGCAGGAGAGAAGCCAGTAAGTAATGAATAATACCATATTAAACTAATGATCAATACTGCTTTAAACAGCCTGCCATATTTATGCTTGTTTAAAAAACTGAGCATAATATTTAGTAAAATATAAATAATAGCTACATGAGCACCAGATA
>DASWOZ010000126.1:0-3636 GCA_036398535.1 Mucilaginibacter sp.
TTACAAATCCTGCTGTTAAACACAATAACGATGCTAATCGTAAATTATGCGAGTTGGTTCTGTGCTGGCCGATGTGTCTAAGCATATAATTTAATTGTACAAAGATACGTAATCGCCATTGCCAGTTAAAAATAATAGTTATCAAGAAAATGAGCTTTTAGCCGTATGCTATTGCACAAAAACCAGTTTTTGTGTTACGTCTACCGTACCTAAAGTTTGACTAAAGTTTAGCTTAATAACAACATGATATAAAAAGTTATCATATATATAAATGTTATTAGCCGGGTCTGCACCCTGAAAACTTAATTTTAGATTTACCTTTTGGGTTTGATCAACCATATTAATAATATTTTGCGGATCGCCGGTAATATAGCTTACGGTATACAATATAGCACCGCTGGCTGTTTTAAAGCCCGTTCCCGTTATAATGGTTTCTACTTTGCCTTGCTTGCCGCTGGTTTGATAATGTTTAAGCACAAAGCCGTTTACACTTTCGCCCAATTGCAGTTTAAACAGCTTTTTGCTGGTAAAATAATTCTCTATCTGCGAGCTGGTTAAACTGGTTAAATTAACTAATTCTAATAAGCTTATGCTTTGCGCACGGGCACCGGCACAATAAAAAAACAAGCATAAAATTATTAGGGATCTTTTCATTACACCGTTCTCAAATATACATTTTTTAGTGATCAGAAAGGATTCGTTACCTTATCTCTTACTATTATCACCATACCATGCCATAACCAATAACACCATTTGGTTATAGGTATCCAAGCCATGTGGCTGATTGTTAACTTTTAAAAAGTTGTTATAAAAAATGCTGCTGAATAATTCCATCTTTCCCCTGTAGGCCAGCCAATAGGCGCGCTGAACTTTAAAATCATGACGTACCGGGGCTGATATATGCGTCTTTAATTCGTTATTAAGTGTGGTATCCCGGTAACGAAGTGCGTGCATGCACTCATCAACTGCCATTTGATATGCCGAGTAACGTAACAGGCGATCTTTTGAGCCTATGCCCGCCAAAAAGCCTACAAAGTTGGCTTCATCCTCGGGCCCATATCCCATTTGGTGCGACATTTCATGGCAAGCTATATCTGCCCTTTCAAAATAAGGCATCTGGTAATTAAGCTGTGCTTCGGTAGTAAAAGGATTATAGTACCCGGATGTGCCTACATAGTTAAGTACAGGCGTTAACAAGGATGATTTTATACCCGGATAATAGGTACGGAAGTCGGCCGAATCTGCAGATAGAACGGCTATTGCCTTTATCGCGGTTTGATAAATGGTTTTGTTACTTTGCAGCGTATCAGTACCGGTAATTCTTGCACGGCAGGCATTGGCGCTATCAATGAGCATACAGGTTACATTTGCCAAATGCGATGTAGTATAATTGGTATCGCGCAGGTTAAGCCGTTCGCCTGCCGATGGCCGAAAATAGTTCATTCCCCAAAACAGGTAAAATATTAATAAGGCGGCCTGTATTTGTATCACTATTTCGCATACTAAGATCAATACGCTTTTAAATTCCTTTTTAAACAGTAACCGGATGAATATAATTACAGCGTACACTAAATAACAGGTAACAGCTATATATAATACATCACCAACACTAAATGGAAACAGGTTTAGCACCGGGTGTAAAATCTTGCAAATAACCGGGTATAAACCTTCAGAATAATAACGCTCAACCAGTTGGGGATAGCTGGCCAGTAAAAACAGCAAAAAGATCAGCACAGCCAAAACTATAATAGTAATGATGCGGGTTGAAAATTTCTTTAAGCTGTACTGATAACGCATGTTTCCAAATATAAACTTCTGTTATTAGGAAAGATATTAAAAATCTGCTTCAATAAAAAAGCCCCCGACAGATCGGAGGCTTTCAGATTAGATTTTGTTTGTTATTTTATGGAAACAGGCATTTCTGTATTTTCCCATATTAAAGAGAAACCCTTAGCTGTAACAACGTATTTTAAAGTTTCGGTAAATGGGGCTGCTTTGGTTTTTACCTTAGCTACTACAACATCCTTTGCTGGATCCTCATTAGCATCACCATTTCTTTTTATCCCCCACTGGCCGGTTTCTGAATTAATGGTAACCGTCCACTCACCTTTTTCGCTTGGCGTAATAAACAAAGTATATTTACCTGCGGGAAGGCTTTTGCCCTCTACTTTAATTGCTTTGTCAGTTACAAGGGTAGTAGCCTGGTTAGCCCCGCCTCTCCACATTTTATCCCAAGGTTGCAGGCCGCCAAATATTTTACGGCCACGTACAGATGGAGCCCCATAGTTAATACTAACCGTTGCACCGCCAATTTTACCGCTTACACTATCGCGCGGACTGCCAGCAGGTGCTTGTGCAAATGCAAATGTTGAAACTAAAAGAGCAACCGCAAGGAAAGCTATTGCCTTAAATTGAAATAATTTTTTCATAATATTTATAACAGGTGATAAATTACAGCATAAAGATAGTTTGAAATTTATTTGATTACCACAAATTTTAATAATTAAAAAACCAAGCCGTATTAAACATTGTTATTTACACAAATCACATTGCAGTTAGGAATTGACCGAAAGGTTAAACAATTGTTGTGAGTTTTGGCCCATGCCGCAAGGTATGGGCTTTTTTGTTGCCACGGTCACAATATTATTTAGTATCAAACAGCCAAAAAACTTATTATTACATTTTATTTTAATAAATGAAGGATAAGATCAAGCTGTTTTACCTGGCGCTGTTTGTATTAGCATTGCTTGTTACTATAGCCGGCATTAATGTAAATTTTTTTACAGATGACCCGGGTCTGTATGCATCAATCGCTAAAAACCTGATCTACAAAAATGAGTTTTTACAGCTATTTACTTATAACCAGAACTGGCTGGACAAGCCCCACTTTCCGTTTTGGATGGTGTATTTAAGCTTTAAGTTGTTTGGTATCAGCGCGTGGGCCTACCGGCTGCCTGCCTTATTATTTTACCTGCTTGGCTTATTATATACCTGGCTGTTTGCCCGCAAATTTTATGGCGATCACATAGCCGCTATAGCAGTGCTGATATTAATGACCGCCCAGTATACTTTAATGGGTAATGTAGATGTACGTGCCGAGCCTTACCTGCTGGCATTGGTTATTGGCAGCATTTACCATATCGCCAACTTAGAACAGCGCTTTAGTCCTGCCGATTTGCTGCTGGCCGCCCTGCTTACCGCCTGCGCTATCATGACCAAGGGAATATTTGTAATCGTAGCTATTTATGGTAGCTTACTGGGGCAGCTTCTTTTTCAGGGAAAACTAAAAAAACTGTTTCAAATTAAGTTTATCATATTGTATTTGCTCACCCTTATTTTTACGCTGCCCGAGTTTTACGCCCTCTATATTCAATTTGACCTGCATCCCGAAAAAACGGTTTTTGACCGGCATAATGTATCAGGTATAAAATGGTTTTTGTGGGACAGCCAGTTCGGGCGATTTGTGAACAATGGCCCTATTACCCGAAAATCGTCCGATGTATTCTTCTTTGTGCATACCCTGTTATGGGCCTTTGCGCCGTGGTGCCTTCTGCTGTACTTCGCCCTGTATAAAAACATAAAAGAGGTATTCTTAAAAAGAAGGCTGTCGGAATATTATACACTTACCGGAGGTGT
>DASWOZ010000127.1:0-10535 GCA_036398535.1 Mucilaginibacter sp.
AACACCGGTACAGGTGTTGGGTATGCAGGGCGCCCCTACCGCAGGTGACAAGTTTAACGTACTGGAAAGTGAAGTTGAGGCACGTGAAATTGCCAACAAACGCTTGCAATTACAACGCGAACAGGGCTTACGCACACAAAAACATATTACACTTGATGAAATTGGCCGTCGTTTGGCAGTGGGTAACTTTAAAGAACTGAACATCATTGTTAAAGGTGACGTGGATGGTTCTATCGAAGCTTTATCCGATTCTTTATTGAAACTATCAACCGAGCAGATACAGGTAAATATTATCTCAAAAGCAGTTGGTCAAATATCAGAGTCTGACGTATTGCTGGCTTCTGCATCTGATGCGATCATCATTGGTTTCCAGGTACGTCCATCAGGCAGTGCGCGTAAACTGGCTGAGCAGGAACAAATTGATATTCGTTTATACTCCATCATTTACGATGCGATCAACGAGATCAAAGCGGCGATGGAAGGTATGCTTGCACCAACCTTTGAAGAGAAAATTGTGGCTAACGTAGAGATACGTGAAACCTTTAAGATCAGCAAAGTGGGTACTATTGCAGGTTGTATGGTGCTGGATGGTAAAATTACCCGGAACAGTAAAATACGCGTTATACGCGAAGGCGTGGTTATCTATACCGGTGAACTGGCTTCATTAAAACGCTTTAAAGATGATGTTAAAGAAGTTTCTGCCAACTACGAGTGTGGTTTAAACATTCAAAACTTTAACAACATTGAAGTGGGCGATATTGTTGAAGCCTATGAAAATGTAGAAGTTAAGCGCAAGCTATAATTAAAATACTTAGATAATAACAAAAAAGGCTTCCTGAAAATTCAGGAAGCCTTTTTTGTTTTATTTGTGGTGATGACGAACAATCACTTTATGATGATGATGCCTTACGACAACGTGTCTTCTGTGATGAACTTGAGCATTTACAGCAGTAACGCTGAATATAGCTAACAGGGCAATGGTTAATACTTTTAAGGCTTTCATAAATTGTTGTGATTATAATAATATCATTTATATATGAACGCTTTATCATACCTATTGTTGCTAACTATTTAGTATTATTTAGTCACTGCACTAACTCGCGCGGAAGCTATTCTTATTCATCTTCCAAATGCGCTGCCGCGGCTTCATCTAAAAACCACTGTACTTCACCTACTATAGAGTCGATTAATTGCGCGGGATAGTTGTCAATATCTTCCTCATCTTCCAACACATGGTGTACTGCAATTGCCTTTCCTTCGCCGTAAACTAAAAACGCGATATGTCTTGCTTCATTAATTAATGGCGCGTTCATGGTTATACGGTATACTTTTTGATCCTCCAACCAAACTGCCCTTACACCAGGTGTAATATCATTCAAAACGGCTGTATAAGGAAATAATGACGCGGTATGAGAATTATCGCCCAAACCAAGTAGCACTAAGTCAAAGCTTAGCTCTTCGTCTTCAAAAAAATCTTCTATCGTTTCCCAATATTTTTGAGCCGCTTCTTTTGGCGCTAATGACGTATCAACCGGAAATATATTGGTTGTACTGATCTCTAAAGGGTCAAACAGCGCTTTTTTAGTCATCAGGTAGTTACTATCCTTGTCATCTTTTGGCACATTCCGTTCATCACCAAAAAAGAAATAAACCTTTTCCCAATCTAAATGGGTGCGGTAAGATGTGGCAAGTAGTTCATATAGTTTTTTTGGCGAACTACCACCGGACAGCGCGACAGAAAACTTTCCCTTTGTTGTGATCGCATCCTGAGCTACCCTGACAAAATATTCGGCCAGCGCAACCAGTACCTCATCCTCTGTATTAAAAACATTCAACTCCATAACCCGCTTATTTTATTTCTTTTTACCATTAAGTGGCTGGGTAAACCACGTAAAGCCGTCACGGGCTATTAATGCTTCTGCAGATTCCGGCCCCCAAGAGTCGGCAGAATAATTAGGAAACGTTAAGCTCTTTTTATTTATCCAGGTATTTAAAATAGGCATAATTAAGGCCCAGGCTTCTTCTACCTGGTCGCCACGCATAAACAGGGTTTGATCGCCCAGCATGGTATCCAGTAAAAGCGTTTCATAAGCTTCTGGCGCCTGCGCAGTATAGGTGCCTTTATAATCAAACACCATATCAACCGGGTTCAACACCATATCAATACCCGGGCGCTTGGCCTGCACTTGTATACGTATGCTCATTTCGGGTTGTATGCTAATGATCAACCTATTTTGTTGCCAGCTTTCAGCAGCTTCGGGTGGGAAAACCAAATGCGGCACATCTTTAAATTGTATAGTAATGGTTGATCCTGCCTGATGCAAACGTTTACCGGTACGCAAGTAAAACGGAACCCCCTCCCATCTCCAGTTATCAATAAAAAATTTAATAGCGGCAAATGTTTCTGTATTTGAATCAGAATTTACTTTAGGTTCTTCTCGATAGCCGGGAACCTCCTTACCCTGCATCCAACCACTGGCATATTGCCCCCTAACGGCCGAATTACGCACATCTTCCGGCCCAAACCGGCGCATGGCCCTTAACACATCTACTTTGCGGTTACGCACCTCATCGGCACTAAAATTAACCGGCGACTCCATAGCCACCAAACAAAGTAACTGTAACAGATGATTTTGGATCATATCGCGCATAGCGCCAGAGCCGTCATAATAATCGCCACGTTCTTCAACACCTAATTGCTCTGTAACTGATATTTGTACATGCTCAATATAATTACGGTTCCACAATGGTTCCATAATAGAGTTAGCAAACCTGAAGGCCATTATATTTTGAACCGTTTCTTTACCTAAATAATGGTCAATACGGTATATCTGCTTTTCGTTAAAAATTCCGGCCAGCAGTTTATTTAATTCTTTTGCTGATTCCAGATCATGGCCAAAAGGTTTTTCAATAACGATCCTGGTTTTTTCAGGATTATCCGCCAGCTTCGCCTTTGAAATATTTGAAGCGATAGTAGGGAAAAAATTTGGAGACACCGCCAGGTAATAAATTACATTGGCTTTGGTTTTCCAGTCTGCGTTATGTTTTTCAACCCGCTTACCAAATTCTTTATAGGTTTCAAAATCATTAATATCAGATACCTGGTAAAATACACTCTTTGAAAACACGTCCCACTTAGCTTTTGTAGCCTTTCCGCTGCGCGAAAACTGGTTTATATCTTCCATTAGCTTCGCCCTGAACTGCTCGTCGGTTAAGTGTGTACGGCCTGTTCCAATTATTGAAAACTGGTCAGGAAGCCATCCATCCAAAAATAAGTTATATAGGGCCGGGGCCAGCTTACGTGCGTTCAAGTCGCCTGTACCACCAAAAATAACGAATATGGTAGATTGAGATTTTATTTCTATGCTCATGATGTTGTGTGTTCTGAGAAAAATAAAAATTAATTAGCCTTTAGGCACCCATTGGGTATGGAAGGTTCCTTCCTTGCCTATCAGCTCATAAGTATGTGCTCCAAAATAGTCACGTTGTGCCTGTATCAAATTAGATGGCATTCTTGCACTGCGGAAAGCATCAAAATAGCTTAAGCAAGATGCATAACCCGGTGCAGCGATACCTTTAGCTGTAATAGCTGATACTACCGCACGGCTGCCCTGTGCAACTTCAGTAATGATCTTAGCAACGCCGCCATCTAATAATAGATGCTCTAACTTAGAGTCTTTTTGGTAGGCGTTAAAAATATCATTCAAAAATTCAGAACGGATAATGCACCCACCGCGCCATATTTTGGCTATTTCATCTAATTGTAAATCATATTTATATTCAACAGACGCGTTGGATAGCAATTGCATACCCTGTGCATAAGTGATTATCATATTAAAATAAAACGCCTGCTCCAATGATTTTAAGAAAACGTCTGTATCAATATTTAATGCCAGGTCATCCTTGCTGTAAATATCAGCAGCTTTACCGCGTAAGGCTTTGTATTTAGAAAGATCACGCATTGATACCGCAGTATCAATAGTGGGTATAGGTGCCTGCAAATCCATCGCTACCTGTGATGTCCACTTACCAGTACCTTTAGCGCGTGCTTCATCTTTAATATCATCAAGTAACAAGTGGTCGGTCCCCGGTGCTTTGTAAGCAAAAATATCTTTGGTAATTTCTAATAAGAATGATTGCAACCTACCTTCATTCCATTCTGTAAATACTTTACCTATAGCAGCATTATCCAGCTTTAAACCTTTTTTCATTATCTCGTAGGTTTCAGCAATTAATTGCATAATACCATACTCAATACCATTATGAACCATTTTAACAAAGTGGCCTGATGCGCCCGGCCCAATGTAAGTAACACATGGCGCGCCGTCAACCTTAGCTGCAATAGATTCTAAAATAGGCTTCATTACATTGTAGGCTTCTTTATCGCCACCCGGCATCATGCTTGGGCCCTTACGCGCGCCCTCTTCACCACCGGATATACCCATGCCGAAGAAATGAAACCCTTTAGTTTCCAACTCCTCAACCCTGCGGTTGGTATCGGTAAAGTGCGAATTGCCGCCATCAATTAAAATATCGCCCTTTGTTAATAAAGGCAGTAATTCTTCAATTACATCATCAACAATTTTACCGGCGGGCACCAGCATCATAATAGCTCTCGGCGTGTTTAAGCTGGCTACAAACTTTTCTACATCGCTAAAACCTTTCAGGTTTTTATGCGTACTCTCTTGTTCAAGCAAAGCGCCTTTAGAGGCATCTTTGTCAAATCCGGCTCCTTTTACCCCATGGTCGCCCATGTTTAATAATAGGTTACGGCCCATAGTACCCAGGCCTATCATGCCGAAATCATATTTATCTGCTGCACTCATATTATTTGTTGTGATTTTCTTTTTTTAATTGTTCCAGTATTTTTTTGGTAGACTCGAGGCTGGTATGCTGAAATGCCCTGATACCTAATTTTTCTGCTGCTCTTACAAACATAATGCGGTCATCAAAGTAAACACATTGGTTTGGCGCCACCTGGGCTACGCCCATGGCCAGGTTAAATATAGCCGGGTCGGGTTTGCGCAGCTTCACTTCGCATGATGAAACAAAAGCGTCAAAAAACTCGTGAAGCTTAAACTTCTTTACCCGGTAATCATTTAACTCTTTACCTTCATTATTGATAGAGATGACACGGAAACCACAATCTTTCTTCCATTCTTTCAGCCACTCCAGGGTATCTAACTCAATAGATTGCGCATACATAAATTCTTTGAAATCTTCACGCGGAAAATCCCTGGGATGGTTAAACACCACCGTATCCAGATATTGATCAAGCGTGATGCTGCCAATTTCATATACATTGAATATAAATGTATGCAGCTCTTTCATTTCTTCGTAATCCAGGCCAAACTTTTCAGCAGCCTGCCTGCGCGATTCATGGCCCCAACCGTTGGTTAGCATAACACCGCCAATATCAAAGAATAAAATTTTAAGGTCGTTAGTTTCCATCAGCGGTAATTATTTTACCTTGTTTTTTTGATCCTCTATTGATTGCAATAATTTTTCAAATGGTTTATTGAATTTATCAATACCCTCATCTTCTAATTGCTGGGTGATCTGATCGATATTAATACCGGCTGCTTTAATTCTTTCTAAAGTTTCGGTAGCCTTATCTAAACCTTCGTCTAAAGTATTTGCAGCAATGCCATGATCGCGGAATGCTTCGATAGTTTCCAACGGAACGGTATCAACAGTGTCCGGGCCAATTAATGCCTCAACATATTTGGTATCTTTAAACGCAGGATTTTTGCTGCTGGTACTTGCCCATAGCAAACGTTGTGGCTTAGCGCCTTTAGCTGCTAATTTTTCCCAACGTTCGCCGCTGAATACTCTTTTATAAATTTCATATGCTTTTTTGGCAGATGCGATAGCTACTTCACCCTTTAAATCACCTAAGCCTTTTTCGTCAAGCATTGGATCAACCAATACGTCAATACGGCTTAAAAAGAAACTGGCTACTGACGAGATATGCTCAATAGAATGGCCGGCTGCCAAATGATCTTCTAATCCTGAAATATAAGCTTCGGTTACTTCTTCGTAACGTGGCAAACCAAATAACAGGGTAACGTTTATGTTAATGCCTTGCGCAATAGATTTGCGAATAGCATCTAAACCAGGTTTGGTGCCCGGAATTTTGATCATTACATTTTCGCGGTCAACTTGTTTCCAAAGCAATTTTGCCTGTTCAAAAGTTTCAGCGCCTTTTAAAGCTAAAAACGGAGATACTTCTAAACTTACATAACCGTCAACTTTATCGCTTTCGTTATATAGATCAGCAAACAAATCACATGAGTCCTGAATGTCTTTTATGGCCAGGCCAAAAAATATTTCCTCGTTGGTTTTAGTACCGTCAGATAAGGTGGCAATATCACCGTCATACATATCGCTGCTGCTGATGGCTTTTTCAAAAATAGCCGGGTTTGAGGTTACCCCTCTTATGCCGTCATCATCAATTAAAGCTTTTAATTTACCGTTACCGATAAACGCACGATCAATGAAATCAAGCCAGATACTTTGACCAAAGCTGTGTATTTGTTTTACTTTATTAGTTTCCATTATTAATGTATGTTTTAAATTAACTTACTGTTCTTTTAAACTTGTTTATTTTCGTCAATAAGCGTACCAGCTATTGTCATGTTATATTACGTTATTTAAGCGGTTAATATTTCCGGATTAAATCCAATAAACAAACCACTTTCAATTACGCCTGTAATTGCTTTTATCTTACGTTCCATCTCTATGTCAATGTTATCAAACCTGGCATCTAATATCAGGTTGCCGTTCTCGGTAATTACCGGGCCATCTTTGCCTTTTGCCGCACGTACAACCAGCTCAACTGCGCCAAGTTCTTTTAGTTTTTTTTCAACAAGCAACAATGCAGCCGGAAAAACCTCTACCGGTACGGGAAACTTAGCGCCCAGTTTATCTACCAGCTTAGTTTCATCAACAATTATATAATTCACCGGGCTGGAGCTCATTATCAGCTTTTCTTTAAACATGGCACCGCCACGGCCTTTTATCAAACTATGGTTGGGGTCTACTTCATCAGCGCCGTCAAAATACCAATCGGGCCGGTGTTCAAATAAAGTAGTGGTTGGCACACCCAGGCTGCTGCACATCATGGTAAGCTCAACCGAAGTGGTAATAGCTTTAACGCTTAACCTTTCGTCTTTTATTTTTTTGGCGATAGCAACTAACGCGAGATAAGAGGTAGAACCCGAACCTACGCCCAACACATCCCCGTCTTTTACCTTCTCAGCAATTTTGTCGGCAACTTTTTGTTTTGCTTCCTTATTGATGATCGTATCAGACCAAGCCAGATTAGTAATTATATCGCTTTGCCAATTCATTTTGATGTGTTTTGAGTAGTAAGTGGTAAGTTCTTGAGTTGATAAAAACTTAAAACTCACCACTCATAACTTATTACTTCAAAAGCGCTTTCGCTTTTTTAACAACGTTATCAACCGTAAAGCCGAAGAATTTGTAAAGCTCTTCTGCCGGGGCTGATTCACCAAAGGTTGTCATACATAAAGTATCCCCTTCATCTGTCACATATTTAGCCCAGCCCAACGGTGATGCCATCTCAACAGCTAAACGTTTTTTATTTGCTTTTGGCAATACGCTTTCTTTATAGGCAGCATCTTGTTTTTCAAACAATTCCCATGATGGCATGCTTACTACACGTGAAGAAATACCCTCTTCAGTTAACTTAGCCTGCGCATCCATAATTAAAGCAACTTCAGATCCGGTTGCTATTAATATTACTTCAGGGGCTTTGTCGCCCGCGTCAGACAATACATAAGCACCTTTTTCCAGATTGCTTGCTTTACCATATTTATCCTGATCAAGGATTGGTAATCCCTGGCGGGTGAATATTAATACAGTTGGGCCGCCTGTTTTTTCGATAGCTACACGCCATGCATGTGCGGTTTCATTCGCATCTGCCGGGCGGATAACGGTGATATTTGGTATTGAACGCAAAGATATTAATTGCTCAATAGGCTGGTGAGTTGTACCATCCTCGCCCAAACCAATGCTATCATGTGTATAAACAAATATCGGGCTTATCTTCATAATGGCTGCCAAACGTATTGGCGGGCGCATATATTCAGAGAACATTAAAAACGTTGCACCAAAAGGTTTAAGGCCAGTAGTTAATGCTATACCGTTTAAAGCCGAACCCATAGCATGCTCGCGGATACCAAAGTGGAAGTTACGGCCGTTACGGTTTTCAGATGTAAAGGAATCGTACTCTTTCAGGTTAGTTTCTGTTGATGGTGATAAATCTGCCGCGCCGCCTATTAAATTAGGGAAACTGCCTGCAATAGCATTTAACACTTTGCCCGATGCCATGCGTGTTGCCATTTTAGGATCAGAGGCTTTAAATACCGGTAATTTATCTAACCATCCTTTTGGCAATTCGCCTTTTACAGTTGCTTCATATTCGGCAGCTAATTCAGGGAATTTCTCTTTGTAAGATGCAAACAGGTCGTTCCATTTTTTCTCAGTATCACCACCCCTTTCACCTTTTTTATGATAGTATTCCAATACTTCGGCAGGAACATTAAATGATTTTTCAGGATCGAATCCAAAAAACTCTTTTACCAGCTTAACTTCATCAGCGCCAAGCGGTGCCCCGTGTGAACCTGCAGTACCCGATTTGTTAGGGCTACCGTAAGCGATTAATGAACGTACACGAATTAATGATGGTTTTTGGGTTTCGGCCTTTGCATTGGTTATTGCCTGTTGCAAAGCATGTACATCATTAGCATCTTCCACATATTGAACGTGCCATCCGTATGCCTCAAAGCGTTTGTTAACATCTTCGTTAAAGGTAATATCGGTGCTGCCTTCAATAGATATTTTGTTATCATCATATAAATAGATCAGGTTACCTAACTCCAAATGCCCTGCTAATGAAGCAGCCTCAGAAGTTACACCTTCCATCATATCACCATCGCTGCAAATAGCATAAATATGGTAATCAAATAAATTGAAGCCTGGTTTGTTATAACGGGCAGCCAAATGTTTTTGACCGATAGCAAAACCTACACCATTGGCAAATCCCTGGCCTAACGGGCCGGTTGTTACATCAATGCCCGGGCATAAGCCATACTCCGGGTGACCGGCAGTTTTGCTGTGTAATTGCCTAAAGTTTTTGATGTCATCCAGGCTCAGATCATAACCTGTTAAGTAAAGAAAGCTGTATTGTAATATACAGGCGTGGCCTGCAGACAAAATAAATCTATCGCGGTTTGCCCAATGTGGATTTTTAGGATTATAGTTCAGAAACTCTGACCATAGTAAATGGCCTATTGGCGCTAAAGCCATAGCTGTGCCCGGGTGGCCTGAATTAGCTTTCTGTACAGCATCTGCCGACAAAATCCTTACGGTATCAATGGCTAACTCTTCAATTTTTTGATCTTCTTTAGTGTTCATCATTGTATTATAATGTTTGGGGTGATTTACTCTTTTTAACTGCGGTAACCGGTAGTGTTTCATCTTCTGACACCCATAACCTGGCACCTCCTTTTATCCCATCCTCATTAGATACCACTTTAATATTGCTATCCAACTCAAAATCAATTTTGCGGGCATTACCACCGCCAATGTATAAATAGTCGTAATTAAAAACTGTTTTTAAAACAGACAAAATATGCTTCAACCGGTTATTCCATTTTTTCTTACCTAACCTCTCTAAGGCTTTTTCACCTATATAATCGTCATAAGTGCTATTTTTGGTCATTGGCTGGTGGGCAATTTCTAAATGCGGCAACAAGTGGCCGTTTAAAAGCAATGCGGTACCAAATCCTGTACCCAAAGTTACCACCAACTCTAAACCTTTACCATCTACTACACCCAATCCTTGCATATCCGCGTCATTAACTACCTGTACAGGTTTACCCAGTTCCTGGCTTAGCCTTTTGGTCAGGTCAAAACCGACCCAAACATCCGTGCCCAGGTTGGGTGCTGTTTTTACCGCACCGTTTTTTATATATCCCGGAAAACCAACAGATACCTTATCATAATGCGGAAAATCTTTAACTAATTTTTTTATTGTGGCGATCATATTTTCAGGACTGGCGGGAGAAGGGGTTACCACCTTATCATACTCCATCGTTAGCTCGCCTTTGCTGTTTAAAATAGTCGCTTTAACGTGTGAGCCACCTACATCAATAGAAAGAATTTTTAACTGCGAAGGAACGTTTTCCATAGTTATTATGAGGCCGGTATATATAGTTTATGAAATCGATGTTATACCAAAATCAATTACATAGATTTATGGGTAACAGGGCGTTCACCTTTTAGTTTGCGTCAGGTTTTACAATTGTACAGAAAATGACTTTCTCGTCATATCCTGCCAAAAGTAATAATGTATTTTTTAATCTATAACAATAATGTGTTAAATCTACACTATCTTTTAAAAAAATACCATGCTTTCAGCTTTTTAAATCGTTTTATTTCGCTTTAAAAAACAAACTTTTTTAAAAGTTCATTTATAGCCCCTGCTATAAATTCAAAACAAACTTATG
>DASWOZ010000128.1:0-9201 GCA_036398535.1 Mucilaginibacter sp.
ACAACGAAAACAAGATGAGTTTAAATGTAATTAAAAAGGTTATTGATTTAGGTGATGGCCGCACCATTGAGATCGAAACCGGAAAACTGGCCAAGCAAGCAGATGGTTCTGTTGTGATAAAAATGGGCGATACCATGTTATTGGCTACCGTAGTATCATCACAAGAGGCAAAAGAAGGGGTTGATTTTTTACCGCTATCTGTTGACTATCAGGAAAAATATGCAGCCACAGGCCGTATTCCAGGTGGATTTTTACGCCGCGAGGCTCGTTTATCAGACTATGAAGTTTTAATTTCCCGTTTGGTTGACCGCGCTTTACGCCCAATGTTCCCTGATGACTATCATGCGGATACACAGGTAATGATCTCTTTAATATCTGCTGATAAAGATATTATGCCTGATTGTTTAGCTGGCTTAGCTGCATCGGCAGCTTTAGCGGTTTCTGATATTCCGTTCAACGGGCCAATATCAGAGGTACGTGTAGCTAAAATTGATGGTAAATTAGTTATTAACCCAACCTTAAGCCAATTAGAACATGCAACTTTAGAATTTATAGTAGCTGGTTCTGAGCATGATATTAACATGGTTGAGGGTGAGTCAAAAGAAATTCAGGAAGCTGAATTGGTTGAAGCTATCAAATTTGCACATGAAGCTATTAAAATACAATGTTTTATTCAAAAAGAACTGACTATTGAAGTTGGTAAAACTGAAAAACGGGTTTATAGCCACGAGCATAGTAACGATGAATTAAGCAAGGCTATTTATGCGGCTACCTATGATCAGGTTTATGCTATAGCAGGTGCGGCCTCTGCAAAAGAAGAACGTGCAGCTAAGTTTAAAGAAGTACGGGATAATTATATTGCAACTTTAGGCGAGATAGACGATATTACTAAATCATTAGCTAAAAAATACTACCACGATGTAGAGTATGATGCTATTCGTAATTTAGTATTAGAAGAAGGAAAACGTTTGGATGGCCGTACTACTACGCAAATACGCCCAATATGGAGCGAGGTTGGTTATTTACCATCTGCTCACGGTTCGGCTATATTTACCCGTGGCGAAACCCAATCATTAACTACGGTTACTTTAGGTGCTAAGGATGATGAACAAATGATTGATGGCGCGTTCATCAACGGTTATCAAAAATTCTTGTTGCATTATAACTTTCCTGGTTTCTCAACCGGCGAAGTTCGTCCTAACAGGGGAGCTGGCCGTCGTGAAATTGGCCATGGTAATTTAGCTATGCGCTCATTAAAGCAGGTGTTACCTGCTGATGATGAAAATCCTTATACTATCCGCGTAGTTTCTGATATTTTAGAATCAAACGGATCATCATCAATGGCTACGGTTTGCGCCGGTACATTGGCATTGATGGATGCGGGGGTGAAGATTAAATCACCTGTATCAGGTATCGCGATGGGATTGATCACTAATGAGATGGGTACAAAGTACGCTATCCTTTCTGATATACTGGGTGATGAGGATCATTTAGGTGATATGGACTTTAAAGTAACTGGTACCGCTAAAGGTATTGTTGCCGTTCAAATGGACCTGAAAATTAATGGTCTGTCGTACGAAGTATTAACCAACGCGTTAAACCAGGCTAAAGAGGGCCGTTTACACATTCTGGGCGAAATGGCTAAAACCATTACAGCTCCTCGCGAAGATTATAAGCCACATGCGCCACGTATTGTTACCATCCGTATCGATAAAGAGTTTATCGGCGCGGTAATTGGACCTGGCGGAAAGATCATTCAGGAAATGCAGCGTGAAACAGGTGCTACTATTTCAATCGAAGAAGTAGGTAACCAGGGGGTTGTTCAAATATTTGCTGATAATAAAGAAGCGATTGATAAGGCAGTTACCCGTATTAAAAACATTGCTTCAAAACCCGAAGTAGGTGAAATATACGAAGGTAAAGTGAAATCAATTATGCCTTTTGGCGCATTTGTTGAAATAATGCCGGGTAAAGATGGTTTGTTACACATATCAGAAATTGACCACCGCCGTATCGAAACCATGGATGGCATATTTGAGGTAGGGGATGAAGTACGTGTTAAATTATTGGATGTGGATAAACAAGGTAAACTGAAACTTTCCCGTAAAGTTTTATTGCCAAAACCCGAAAGCAGCAACAGTTAATTAATGCTATTTTTTTATATAACACAAAAGCCTTGAGAGAGGCTTTTGTTGTTTACTTTGAGTTTTTTGAAAATAATTAAAACAAAAAAGTTTTTTTGATATTATACCAGTTATGAGTTAATTGTTGAAGCCATAAGTCCGATCTGTATTGAAAAAATGACATCTACAAATAGTGATCCTTTAGATTTTCTTAACAACAATAATTCATCAGGCAAACCACCGGCAAATTCGGAAGCGGATTTGATACAATTATTATTGTATGAGATAATCAGGGTAAAAGAATTGATTACTTATTATAACTCCATACCCAATGGAGGCGGGCAATTGGGCGCATCTATCCTAAACGAACTTGTATCAGAGGCTTACAGCTCTTTAGTTAATTATGACGTTGTGCTCATGAAGAAATATTATGACTTGTTGCAAAACTGCGATTAGCTTTTTAATATAAAACTTACAGTTATAATTATTGTTTTTCTTTACAATAAAAATTGGCTAAAGTGTTGTTTTATTGGTAGTTATTGCTCAAATTGTATTACTTTTACTATATATTATTTATCTTTAAATAGAAATTACTATTACAGATAATTCTAACGTATAATGGTACTATCTGCAACTTATAACACAGCAAGGAAATTACGTCTTTGTCCAAGATGTAAGATCGAGGTTACAGACCGGGTGCCGCGAAACTTTATTGTGAAAAATTTACTTTTCTTCCTCCCCATACGCAGATATAGGTGTGTTAAATGTAAAGGCAAATTTTATTATTACAATTAGCCTCTTTCTTAACTAAAATAGATATAGCCGTATTAATCTTTTTATAATTCAAATTTCACATATCCTCATTTCAGTTATTACTATATTTGAGGCATGAATCATTTAATAGCGCCGTCAATTTTAGCTGCCGATTTTGGTAACCTGCAAAGTGAGATAGAAATGATCAATCAAAGCGATGCCGATTGGATCCATGTAGATATTATGGATGGTATGTTTGTGCCCAATATATCTTTTGGCTTTCCGGTTATTAAAGTGGTAAAAAAGCATGCTAAAAAGCCCCTGGATGTGCATTTAATGATAGTTGAGCCGGATAGATACCTGCAGGCATTTAAGGAAGCGGGTGCATCAAATATAACCGTGCATTATGAGGCTTGTCCTAACCTTAATCGCACAGTACAGGCCATAAAAGAATTAGGCTGTACAGCAGGTGTCGCTTTGAACCCACATACGCCTGTAGCATTACTTGAAGATATTATTGGCGATCTGGATCTGGTATTAATCATGTCGGTTAATCCGGGATTTGGCGGGCAGCATTTTATTGAAAACACTTATAAAAAGTTAAAAGACATTAAAGCGTTAAGCAGCCAATATCCTGATCTAAAGATCGAAGTTGACGGCGGAATAGATACAAGCAATGCAGCTAAATTAGTTGAAGCCGGTGCAACTGTTTTAGTTGCCGGTAGTTCAGTTTTCGCGTCGCCAGACGCATCTGGTGCTATAACTCACCTGAAACAAGCAGGCCGGTCGGGCGTTGTTTAAATACCAGCCTTTTAATAAATATCCTTAATTTTTTTAATGTTTAAAATTCAGGCAGTTAAATGGTGGTGGCTTATATAATTTTCTAAAAAACATAAATAAAAGTATTATATTTTGTTAAATTAGTTAACTTCGCCTCGTCTAAATACCAAATTGTTAATTTAGCAAAACCAATCATACATATATGAAACATAATTTTGGTGCCGGACCGGGCATTTTATCACACGAGGTTTTAAAACAAGCCGCTGCCGCTGTAGTTGATTTTAACGGAATCGGTCTTTCCGTGCTTGAGATTTCACATCGCTCTGCTGAGTTTGAAGCTGTGCTGGCCGAGGCTGTGAAATTAGTGAAAGAACTACTGAACGTTCCTGAAGGGTATTCGGTTTTATTTTTACAAGGCGGGGCAAGCATGCAGTTTGCTATGGTGCCTTACAACCTTTTACCAGAAGGCGGAAAAGCCGCTTATCTTGAATCGGGTGTGTGGGCAAATAAGGCTTTAAAAGAGGCTAAATATTTTGGCGATGTACAGGTTGTAGCTACATCAAAAGAAAGTAATTTTACGTATATTCCTAAAGATTTTGAAATACCTGCCGATGCGGCATATTTTCATATCACCTCCAATAATACCATATACGGTACACAGTTACATAAATTCTTCCCATCGCCTATACCTGTAGTTGCTGATATGTCATCAGACATTTTTAGTCGCAAAATTAATGTAGCCGATTTTGGTATTATTTATGCCGGGGCTCAAAAAAATATGGGGCCGGCTGGTACTACGCTGGTAATTGTTAAAGACGAAATATTAGGCAAAACCAATCGTAAAATACCGGCGATGTTAAATTACCAGGCACAAATTGAAGGTGGTTCAATGTACAATACGCCGCCGGTGTTTGCTATATATGTTTCTATGCTTACACTTAACTGGTTAAAAGCGAAAGGTGGG
The DNA here is from genome assembly GCA_036398535.1 of Mucilaginibacter sp. Taxonomy (GTDB): domain Bacteria; phylum Bacteroidota; class Bacteroidia; order Sphingobacteriales; family Sphingobacteriaceae; genus Mucilaginibacter. Next base: position 4,621 of record DASWOZ010000128.1, read on the forward strand.
GTAGAAGCCATTGAAAAAGAGAATATCGCTAAATCAAAAGTATTATATGACGAGATTGACCGTAATCCATTGTTCAAAGCAGTAGCTGTACCCGAGGACAGGTCAGATATGAATGTATGCTTCGTAGCAGTGAACCCTGAACATGAAAAACCATTCCTGAAACTATGTGATGAAAAAGGAATAGTTGGTGTAAAAGGACACCGCAGCGTTGGCGGCTTCAGGGCATCAATTTATAACGCGTTACCCATTACCAGTATTTATGTACTGATTGATGCCATGCGTGAATTTGCCGAGAAAAATAAATAATTTGGTGAGTAGTGATTGATGAATAGTGAGTAGTTACTCGCGGTCATTAATCACTACTCACAACTAACCTTTACAACAATGATCAAAATATTAGCTAATGACGGTATTGACCCAATAGGCAAACAATTGTTAGAAGATGCCGGATTTGAGGTAGATACCAATAATATACCGCAGGATGAACTGCCTGTTAAACTACAAAACTATGATGCCATTACAGTGCGTAGCGCAACTAAAGTACGTAAAGCATTAATTGATGCCTGCCCAAACCTTAAATTGATTGGTCGTGGTGGTGTAGGTGTTGATAATATTGACGTGGAATATGCCAAAGAAAAAGGCATAGGGGTGTATAATACGCCCGCCTCTTCATCTTTATCAGTTGCCGAACTGGTGTTTGGGCACTTGTTTACAGGTGTTAGGTTTTTGTATGATAGTAACCGCAAAATGCCGGTTGAAGGGAATACTAAATTCAATGACCTTAAAAAAGCATATGCAAAAGGAATTGAACTGCGTGGTAAAACCTTAGGTATTGTAGGCTTTGGACGTATTGGCCGCGAAGTAGCTAAAATTGCTACTGGCGTAGGTATGGAGATTTTAGCTTATGATCTGTTTGATTTTAACCCTGAAATAGAAGTAGTTTTAGGTGGAGGCGCTACCGTTAAGGTAACAGTCAAAAAGGCCACTTTAGACGAAGTGATCAAATCTGCTGATTTTATAACGCTTCATACGCCTTTTGTAGATAAGGCTTTATTTGGCACGGCCGAATTAGCGCAAATGAAAAAAGGCGTAGGGCTGGTTAACTGTTCCCGCGGTGGTTTAATTGACGAATTAGCCTTAGTAGCTGCTTTAGATAGTGGTAAAGTATCATTTGCAGCATTAGACGTTTATGACAACGAACCTGCACCACGCGAAGAAATAATTAGACATCCAAAAATTTCATTAACCCCCCACATCGGTGCTGCCACAAACGAGGCTCAGGAACGTATAGGCGTTGAACTGGCTAATTTAATTATTGACCATTTTAAGAAATAATAAAAAACTTTGTCATTGAGGAGCCGAACGGCCAATGCTTTGGGTGACGCAACAATTTCATCGCCATGTACCTTGATGAGATTGCCGCGCTATCGCTCGTAATGACAAAGTTTTATAAATTATAACTCACTCCTTTTTCAGGAATAACAACCGGGTAACCCTCCTGTATTAAAGCATCGGCAAGTAGCTTCATGCTGCTTTCTTCTCCATGTACCAAATAAACGTTTTTAAGCCTGTTTTTGTCCTGCTGCTTAACTGTGTTCATTAAATCGTCATGGTCGCCGTGCGCGCTTAAAACATCGGTTTGTTTGATAGTGGCATAAACGGCAAGGTCACGGTCCTTAATATGAACAATTGAATCGCCCCGTAATAAACGATGGCCTAAAGTGCCTTTAGCGCAATACCCAATAAATAAAATGGTACAATAGTAATTTTGAATATTATAAAACAAGTGATCCTGGATGCGTCCACCCTCTAACATACCGGCTGACGAAATGATGATGCAAGGTTCAAAGTAATTAGATATTTGCCGGCTATCCTTTAAATTTTCTATATAGGTTAAATTATCAAACTCAAATTCGTCGCCCTGCATTTTATAAAATTCCTGCGCTTCTTTATTCACTAATTCATGATATTTTCTAAAAATACCCGTAGCCATTGATGCCATTGGGCTATCAACAAAAACCTTTACAGGCGGCAATAAGCCGCTGCTGAATATTTTATTTAAAGAATATACCAATGATTGCGTTCGCCCGATACTAAATGCCGGGATAATAAGGCGCCCCTGTTCTTTAACACAACATTTGTCAATTACTTCAACCAATGCCTGTTCAACGGTTTTATCCTTAGTATGATTTCTGCCACCATAAGTTGATTCAGATACTAAGTAATCGACAGGTGGAAGTGGCTGCGGGTCATCTAAAACCGGATAATTTTTGCGGCCAATATCACCGGTAAAAGCGATGGCTTTTTCTTCACCCTCATCGTTTATCTTAAACACAGCCGCAGCCGCGCCTAATAAATGCCCTACAGGTATAAACGTTAATTCAATATCACCATTTATGCGGAACGGACGGTTAAATGCTATGGTGACAAAACGCTCCATGGTATCCATTACATGTTTTTGCAGATACAAAGGCTGTGCCTGGGTATTAAATTTTCCCCGGCCATGTTTGCGGCCTTTATGAGCCTTGTGCATAAATATGTTTACAGAATCAAGCAATAAAAGCTCTGTCAAATCAGCAGTAGGAGGGGTAGACAATATCTGCCCGTTAAATCCCAGCCTTACCAGCGTGGGTAAGTTTCCGGAATGATCAATATGTGCATGTGTAAGCACTACCAGGTCAATATCACCCGGGTTAAATGGAAAATCCTCATTTGATTGTATGCTACGGTCTTTTTCGTAATCCAGTCCGCAATCTATTAGTATTTTATATTGGCCAACCTGTAGCAAATGCATGCTCCCGGTAACCTGTAGGGCAGCCCCGTATATGGTTAATTTCATTTATATGTATGATCTCTGCAACTAAATTAATTTTTGGCAGCGTATTTACTTCTTAATAATAGTAAAATTGACACAAGCATTAGCACCACTATAATAATAAAATTGCGGGTGGCTTTCTGCTGGGTTTTAATGGTATCATCTGCCTGTACTTTTAATTTTTCGTTTTCAGCACGTAATTTATTTATGGTATTCATGAAACCAATGTTGTAGGTTTCTATTTCTTTTGACTTGTTCAATTTTTCCAGCACCTGCGTTTGCTGAAAGGTCTTATAATCCAGCAATATCTTTATTTGTTTGTATAATTCATCATCAGTTTTAACAATATCCATCAAAATATCATTTGATCGCCTGATGTCTTTTTTAGTTTGTAAACCAAAAATACCAGTATGCTCGCTCAGGCTTTTATCATATTGCCCAAATTTTTGAGTACGGGCATCAAGCATATCATTAATGTGCTTGCGTTGTGCCTGGTAAGCTGCCGAGTCTGAATTTCCTTGTGCATAAATATTAGCGGACAAAAAGCACATCAGTGCCCACAGTATAATTTTTTTCATGATGTTGGTAATAATTAAATAGAAAGGCAGATTTTAAATAAATGTTTGCCTATTCAAAATCGATGATCACACTATCTCCTAAATTCAAACCCAATAAACCACTTGCATTTCCTTTGTTGATGGCAATTTCTAAATGATCGCTTATCCCAAACAGGCAAAGCTTTTCGCCTTCGGGCACTTCATTATAATGCCAGCTCAAGTGGTTTATGGTTTCATTGCGTTTAAAATACAATACAAAACGCCTGCCTTGCTGTACCTTATTAAAAAGGTCCTTAGTAATATTGGTAATTACATTTTGAAACGAATCAATATAAATTACTGCACCCTTTAGCAGGTTTTTTTCAATAACGGGTTGCAGGTTCATTTTATTTTCAACACTATTAACCGGAATGCCTATTTCATTAAGTTTGCCGCCACTGGCTAAATGGCAGGCAGCCTTAACAAAAATATCGGCCAGCGGGAAATGTAAAAATTTCAGATCCTGCATAATATTTAATTCCACAATCTCCTCGGGCTCTTTATCAAACATCAGAGAAAATATACCATTATCCGCCCCTACAAAATAGTGGTTTTTATAATAAACGGCCAGGTACTTTGTGTTGCCGCTATATACGGTATCAATACCAATAAGATGTACGGTATTGTCTGGAAAATAATAAAAACTGTTTTTTAAAATAAAGGCCGCCTGCTGTACATTAAAGGCCGCTACACTATTGGTAATATCAACAATATTTACCGTAGGCAACAATTTTAAAATACTACCTTTAAGCGCAGCCTGATAAATATCTTTATCGCCCAGATCAGTAGTTAAAGTTATTATTGCCATTAATTTTTTAAATATTTATTGCTAATCTTGTACAAGGCATTTGATGCTGCAAATATTCAATTTTAATTCATAAAAATCCGGAACAAATTAATCATTTACTATTGAACGAACTTAAGTTATCAATTGAAAATATAAACCCTGCTGTTTTATGGGGCCCGAATAATGATCATTTCGAGATCATCAAAAAACAATATCCAAAACTTAAAATAGTTGCGCGCGGCAGCGAGGTTAAAGTATTAGGCGATGAGCATGAACTGGCAATTTTTGAAGAAAGATTTAATCACTTGTTGCAGCATGTTGAGAAATTTGAAAATTTGAACATTACCGATGTTGAACGTATTTTAGGATCAAAGCCTTCGAGC
>DASWOZ010000129.1:0-4622 GCA_036398535.1 Mucilaginibacter sp.
TAAACCGCGATGGTAAAAAAACGCTTTCATTAAATGTCAGGTATTCATCCGCCTCTAAAAATTTTAACGCGTTTAGGGTTTTAATGGCATCTAATTTAAAGCGGCTGCAAAAATCACCCAGATCAAGATCAAAGCTTAAACCTTCGCCAGCGCCATAAGCCAGCTGATAATAATTAGCCAAATGATGATAAACCAGTTTAATCTCTTCTACCGAAGGGAAATTAAGCAGAAACATTTTCTCCTGTCGTAACCTGTCCGGATGGTTATATAACAATACCGTGTATGCCTTGTGCTCATCGCGTCCGGCCCGGCCCGCCTCCTGGTAATAGGCTTCCAGGCTCTCCGGCAAATCTTTATGTATCACAAAGCGCACATCCGGTTTATCAATGCCCATCCCAAAAGCATTGGTGGCTACAATAATACGGATCTTGTTATTTTTCCATCCCTCCTGCTTTTTGGCCCGTTCGTCAGCGCTTAGTCCGGCATGGTAATAATCAGCGTTGATACCGTTATCAGTATAAAACTTAGCTATCTCAGCACATTCTTTCCGGCTTCGTAAGTATACAATTCCGCTGCCTTTAACCCCATTGGCTATGTCCAGCATCTTGCGCAATTTACTTTCGGTATGCTGCACTACATAACTGATATTTTTACGCTCGAAGCTTTTTTGGAAAACAACCGGGTTCTTAAATTGCAGCTTATCCTGAATGTCAACCCGCACATCTTCGGTAGCTGTAGCGGTAAGGGCCAGTACCGGCACAGCTGGATGCAGTTCGCGTAGATTGGCAATGTGCAAATAAGCGGGCCGGAAATCATAACCCCATTGCGATATACAATGCGCTTCATCAACCGCTATCAAATTAACGTTCATGTATTTGATTCGCTCACGCACCAGTTCAGACAATAAACGCTCTGGCGACAGATACAAAAACTTTATTGGGCCATAAATGCAATTATCCAGCGCAATATCAATTTCACGCTTACCCATGCCCGATGTAATAGATATGGCCTCAATGCCTTTAGCTTTCAGATTCTCTACCTGGTCTTTCATTAAAGCTATTAAAGGCGATATAACAATACATATCCCCTCTTTTGCCAAAGCGGGCACCTGGAAACAAATGGATTTCCCCCCGCCTGTAGGCAACAGCGCCAATGTATCATGCCCTAATAAAACAGATGAAATAATATCCTCCTGCATCGGGCGGAAGGCATCATGTTTCCAATACGTTTTTAATATTTCCTGTATAGTCATTTATTTATGGCAATTCAAAACTATTAAAATCCAAGCATGATTAAGGATATTGTCGCAAATGACTTATGTAGGATTAATTATTTATAAGTAAATTTGTTTAAAACAAGATTGATTATGCAAACTACAAGTATCCGCCAGAAATTGCATCAATATGTAGACAATAGTGATGAAAAATTGTTAAAACTAATGTTTGCCCTGGCAAAAGAATATAATGAAGATGATGATTTTGGATATGAGTTTACAGCCGAAGATATTAAAGTTTTTGATGAACGCAGGCAAAAACGTTTAAGCGGCGAGAGCAGTACATACAATTGGCCGGAGGCCAAACAAATCATAACCCGTAAAATATAATATAATTATAATGGGTTATAACCTGTTGGTTCAAGCAGAGGCCATACTTGAAATGCAGGAAGCTTTAAGTGGTATGAAAAACAAAAAGAAGGATTGGGCTATGAACTAATAGAAGAAATAGAATCTTGTTATACTAATTTAATAGATAACCCTCAACGTTATTCCTATATCAATCAATTATATCCTTCGTATAAAAACAAAACGTTTTCCATACCTTCTGGTATATGAAATTGAGGAAAATAACATTATCATAATTAGCATCCGGCATATAAAACGAAATTCTTAATAAAGCCTATGCTGTTTAGCTTACATTTAACCCTGCCGTGTAAACAATAAATTATAATGAAGTATCCCTATATCATCATCCTTTTCCTCATATCCGGTTTAAATGCACAAGGCCAAAAATGGAATGTAGAAAACACAACCGCCCCATCTAAAAAAGTAACCATTACTACCGATGAAGGTACCTGGATGGACCTTGATGTAAGCCCTGATGGCAAAACTATAGTGTTTGATCTGTTGGGGGATATATATAGTATGCCTATGACCGGTGGCAAAGCCAATTTACTGGCAGGCGGCAAAGCCTGGGAGGTACAACCCCGTTTTAGCCCCGATGGTAAATCAATTTCATATACCAGCGATAAAGAAGGCGGCGATAACATCTGGATAATGAATACCGATGGGGGTAATAAACACGCCATTACCAAGGAAACTTTCAGACTATTAAATAACGCTTCATGGACACCGGACGGCCAATTTTTGGTTGCTCGTAAACATTTTACCGCCTCACGCTCATTAGGCGCGGGCGAAATGTGGCTATATCACAAAACCGGCGGCGATGGCATACAGTTGACCAAACGCAAAAACGACCAACAGGATGCGGGCGAGCCTGTGGTATCACCCGATGGAAAATTTGTTTATTGGAGTGAGGATGTAACACCCGGCCCTACTTTTCAATATAATAAGGACCCTTACTCGGGTATATATGCCATAAAACGTTTAAATCGCGAAACGGGAGAAATAGAAACCGTTACGGGAGGTGCAGGAGGCGCGGCGCGGCCGCAAATATCACCCGATGGCCGTTTATTAGCTTTTGTAAAACGGGTAAGGCTTAAAACCGAACTCTACCTGCACAGTTTAAGCACCGGCGAAGAATGGCCAGTCTATAATGACTTATCCCACGATCAGCAGGAAACCTGGGCCATATTTGGTGTGTACCCCAACTTTGCCTGGACACCCGATAGCAGGAACCTGGTGTTTTATGCCAAGGGCAAAATCTGGAGCCTGGATATTGCTACACTTAGCCCGACTCAAATACCGTTTGAAGTTACGTCGCAGCAAACTATTAACGATGCTTTGCACTTTCCGCAAAAAGTTTTCCAGGATAATTTTGATGTAAAGATGATCAGGCAGCTAACCACCTCGCCGGATGGTAAGCGGGTTGCCTTTAACGCCGCAGGTTATATTTATATTAAGGACCTGCCTAAAGGAGAACCAAAACGAATAGATACGCTAAATAATTTTGAATACGACCCGCAATTCAGCCCAGATGGCAAATCATTGGTATATGTAGAGTGGAGCGATGAATTGAAGGGGTCAATAAATAAGATAGACCTGACTACGCACCTGGTAACTCCCTTAACCCGCGAAAAAGGTTTTTACTATACACCCAAATTTTCTAACAGAGGTGATAAAATAGTTTATCGCAAAGGCGAAGGTAATGAAGTGCTGGGATATGCATTTGGTAAAAATCCGGGGATTTATATTGTATCTGCAGATACGGCAGGCGCAGCCAAAATGATCCTTAACAATGGGATCGAGCCTCAATTCTCGGCCAATGATTCAAAAATATATTACAAGAGCAGCGAGGGTGGCAAAAAAGCCTTTAAGGTAATGGATGTTAGCGGGGCCAACCAAAAAACGCTGTATACCTCAACTTACGCTACCCAATTTAACCCAAGTCCCGATGGTAAATGGATGGCATTTACAGAACTGTTCAATTGCTATATTACGCCTATGGTAAGCACGGGCAACGCGCAGGAGTTATCGGCAACTAACAAGGCCATTCCGCTAAGTAAGCTTACCCGCGATGCCGGCACCTACATGCATTGGAGCAAGGACAGTCAAAAACTGATGTGGACCTTGGGCCCTAAGTATTTTGTGAGGGATCTCCGCAATGCTTTCCCGTTTGTGGATGGCGGCGCTGATAAAACACCCGCTATTGATACGGCCGGCATTGACATTGGCCTGAAATTAAAAACGGATGTGCCTACCGGAATGATCGCCTTTAAAAACGCCCGTATCATCACCATGAAGGGCGATGAGGTAATTGAAAACGGCACTATATTAATAGACCGCAATAAGATAATTGCCCTTGGCAAAACCACCGATGTAAAAATTGCCGACAGCGTAAAAACTTACGATATGGCCGGCAAAACCATTATGCCGGGCATTGTAGATGTGCATGCACATTTACACCCAAGTCCCGATGGCATTTCGCCCACACAGGACTGGAACTATTATGCTAACCTGGCCTATGGTGTAACTACCTCGCATGACCCCTCAAGTAATACCGAAATGGTGTTCAGCCAGTCAGAAATGTTAAAGGCCGGACATATGGTTGGGCCCAGAGTATATTCAACCGGTACCGTATTATATGGTGCCGATGGCGATTTTAAAGCGGTTATTAACAGTATAGATGACGCCCGTTCTAACCTGCGCAGGTTAAAGGCAGTGGGCGCGTTCTCTGTAAAAAGCTATAATCAGCCACGCCGCGAGCAGCGCCAGGAAATTATTGAAGCCGCACGCGAGCTGCAAATGGAAGTAGTGCCCGAGGGCGGTTCTACCTATTTTACCAATATGAATATGATATTGGATGGGCATACCGGTATTGAGCATAACATCCCCGTTTGGCCGGTTTATAAAGATGTAAAAAGTTTATGGAACGATAGCAAATCAGGCTATACCCCTACTTTGATTGTTAGCTACGGCACACAGTTTGGCGAGAATTACTGGTATG
>DASWOZ010000130.1:0-6744 GCA_036398535.1 Mucilaginibacter sp.
GTTATTTAAATATACGTTTACCACTGGCTTTTTATATTGCAGGTGTTCTGTAAATGTTGCTGCGTAAATTAGTTGAAATTTATGGCCTGCCTGCTCCATAACTTTTAGCGTTCCCTTTTCAAATTGCATACTGTCAATAAAATTAGAATATAGTTTTCCTTGTGGGAATAATAGCACCAGGTTTTGAGGGTCATTTAAAAGCTGTGCGGCATAATCTAATGACGCAATTACTTCGCGTGAATTTTTATTAACCGAAAATGCGCCAATGTATTTAAAAAAGGCATGCTTTTTCATGGTTTCTTCTATCACCATTACATGAAATTTTTTACCGGTTAGCTTATCAAACACATCATACAGCAAAAAGGCATCCCACCAGCTAAAATGATTGGCTATTAATAAAACAGATCTGTCTTGATCTATCTCTATTTCATTAAAGTTAACCGCCTGAAAGTTCCTGCGAATGATCCACGGGATATATTTGCTGAAAAACCAACGGATAATAATATTCTTTTCAGGATAGATCATGCGGTTATATAATCTATAATTGTTTTAGTGGCCCCTGTATGCTCATTTACATATTGTTTAACAGTTTGGCAGGTGGCGGTATAAAATTGTTCATTGGCAATTAAGCTGCTGGTAACCTGGCTAAGGCCGGCGGCATTATTAACAGTAAAACCGGCATTAAGGTTAATTAAATCTTTAGCCTCTTTAAACTTATTATAATTGGGGCCAAATATCACGGGTAGCCCAAATGCGGCGGCTTCTAAAGTATTATGTATCCCCGCGCCAAAACCGCCGCCTATGTAAGCAATATCCCCATACTGGTATAATGAAGATAACATGCCAATGTTATCAATAATAAGCGTTTGCGCGGTAAGTGGTGAGTGATGAGTGGTAAGTAGTGAGTACCGGGCTGTTGATTTTGCCGGAAGTAAATCAGTTAGCCGGTCTATCTTTTCTTCGGTTATCTCATGGGGGGCAATGATAAACTTCAAGGTGGGGTAATCCTTAACTAAAGCGGCTATCAATTCTTCATCCTGTGGCCAGGTGCTGCCGGCAATAAATAATTGTTGTCCATTTTTAAATTCGGATATAAACGGGATAGGTTTAGGCTGTCGCGCATTAGCCCAAACCCGGTCAAAACGGGTATCACCGCTAACTGTTACCTTCTCTATTCCTATTTGTTGCAACAATTTTTGGGATTGCTCATCCTGCACAAAAAATACGGTTACAAAGCTTAAAATTTTACGATGAAGGCCCCCGTACCATTTAAAAAATACCTGCCCCGGCCTGAAAATGCCTGAGATGATGTATAATGGTGTTTGCCGTTGATGCAGTTCGTTAAAAAAATGATACCAGTATTCGTATTTAGTAAACACAGCTATGGTTGGCTGTATGATATTAATAAAATTATGGGCATTCTTCGCGGTATCTAAGGGTAAGTAGTATACAGCGTCGGCTAATGGCGTGTTTTTCCTGATCTCATATCCCGAAGGTGAAAAAAAGGTGATCACTATTTTTTTTGCTGGATATAAATCTCTCATTTGCTCCAAAACAGGGCGGCCCTGTTCAAATTCGCCAAGCGAGGCTAAGTGAAACCAAATGCTTTCTGCAATAGGTGAAACATATTGTCCTTTCCTTCCGTTAATCCACAGGTTTGCCTTTTTGCTGAAAAATGAAGCCACGTATATGGCCAAAAAATATAGCCGTAAGCCTAAATTATAGAGTGCCCGCATTTAAGTATGAATTATTATCTTCGCTGGCATAAAAGTAGTACAATAATTAAATAATATTTATGAAGATTGCTGTTGTTGGAACCGGGTATGTTGGTTTAGTTACCGGCACATGTTTAGCAGAAACCGGAAACCAGGTAATATGCGTTGATATAAACGAGCAAAAAGTAAAAATGATGCAGGAGGGTAAATTGCCCATTTATGAGCCCGGCCTGGAGTTACTTTTTCATCGTAATATTAACCAGGAACGGTTACATTTTACCTCAAACCTTGCCGAGGCAATAGCAGAAGCGAAGATTATATTCCTGGCACTGCCAACCCCTCCGGGTGGTGACGGATCAGCAGACCTAAGCTATGTATTAGGGGCTGCTAAAGATATTGCTAAACTTATAACCGAATATAAAGTTATTGTTACAAAATCAACCGTGCCTGTTGGCACAGCAGATAAGGTAACTGCGGTATTAAATGAGCATACTAATGTTGAATTTGCCGTAGTATCTAATCCGGAGTTTTTGCGCGAAGGTGTCGCGGTAGAAGATTTCATGAAGCCCGACCGTGTGGTAGTAGGCACCCTGGACGAAAGAGCGCGCAAGTTAATGGGCGAATTATATGCGCCTTATGTGCGCCAGGGCAATCCAATTATTTTTATGGATGAACGCTCATCAGAGTTAACCAAGTATGCGGCTAATTCATTTTTGGCCACCAAAATCTCATTTATGAATGAGATAGCCAATCTTTGCGAGTTGGTGGGTGCCGATGTGGATATGGTAAGACGCGGAATAGGTGCGGATGAACGGATAGGCAAGCGCTTTTTATTTTCGGGTATTGGGTATGGCGGGAGCTGTTTCCCTAAGGATGTGCAGGCACTGGCTAAATCTGCCGAAGAAAATCATTACGATTTTAAAATTTTAAATTCAGTAATGGATGTGAACGAGATACAGAAGAAAGTGCTGGTTGAAAAGGTGAAAAAATACTTTAACGGGGATATTAAAGGCAAAAAATTTGCTTTATGGGGTTTGGCATTTAAGCCGGAAACTGATGATATTCGCGAAGCGCCGGCACTATATATTATTGATGAATTATTAAAGGCGGGGGCAGCAGTTGTAGCGTTTGACCCGGAAGCGATGCCAAATATTAAGGCTTTGCTTGGCGACCAGATTACTTATGCCGCTGATCAGTATGCTGCCGTAGCGGGAGCCGACGCCTTGTTAATATTAACAGAATGGTCGGTTTTTAGAACGCCTGATTTTGACCAGGTTGAAAAACTATTGAAAGCTAAAGTTATTTTTGATGGCCGTAATTTGTACGACTTGCAGAAAATGATAGATTGCGGGTTTTATTATAACAGTATCGGACGAAAAGTTATCAGCTAATGGCACGTAAACGGATATTAATTACTGGCGCTGCCGGGTTCCTGGGTTCGCATTTATGCGACAGGTTTATTAAAGAGGATTATCATGTAATTGGCATGGATAACCTGATAACCGGCGATCTGCGCAATATTGAACATTTATTTAAGCTGGAGAACTTCGAGTTTTATAATCACGATGTTTCCAAATTTGTATACGTACCCGGCGATTTGCACTATATCCTGCACTTTGCCTCGCCTGCAAGCCCTATAGATTATTTAAAAATACCTATCCAAACCCTAAAGGTGGGTTCATTAGGCACGCATAATTTGTTAGGTTTGGCGCGTAGCAAAGGCGCCCGGATGCTTATCGCGTCAACATCCGAAGTTTACGGCGACCCAAATGTTAACCCCCAGCCTGAAGAATATTGGGGTAATGTTAACCCGGTTGGCCCAAGGGGAGTTTATGATGAAGCCAAGCGTTTCCAGGAAGCTATTACTATGGCGTATCATACTTTTCATGGCTTGGAAACACGTATAGTAAGAATATTTAATACCTATGGCCCGCGTATGCGCCTGAATGATGGCCGCGTACTACCTGCATTTATTGGCCAGGCCCTGCGCGGCGAACCATTAACCATGTTTGGAGATGGCTCGCAAACCCGCGCGTTTTGCTATGTGGATGATTTGATAGAAGGCATTTACCGTTTACTGCATAGTGATTATGCGCAACCGGTAAACATTGGCAATCCTGATGAAATTACCATCCGCGAATTTGGCGAAGAGATCATCAAATTAACGGGTACCAATCAAAAACTGATTAGTTTACCTTTACCTACTGATGACCCAAAACAACGCCGGCCGGATATTACAAAGGCTAAAGCTATTTTAGGCTGGGAGCCAAAAGTATCCCGGAGTGAAGGTTTGAAAATCACTTATGAGTATTTTAAATCATTGCCTGAAAAGGAAATTCAGCATAAAGATTTTACCTATTATAATAAACACTAATGGCAAAAATATTAGTTACCGGCGGCTTAGGCTTTATTGGTTCGCACACGGTTGTTGAACTGGTAAACGCTGGATACGAACCTGTAATTGTTGATGATCTGTCAAACTCTAATCCTAAAATTTTAGACCAGCTTGCAAAGATCATTGGTTTTAAGCCCGCTTTTTATAAGCTTGACCTATGCGATGAGCAAGGCGTAAAAGATTTTGCTGCCTCTGAGCCGGATATTGCAGGTATCATCCATTTCGCGGCCTTTAAAGCCGTTGGCGAATCGGTACAGCTACCTTTAAAATATTACCGCAATAACTTTTACTCCTTGCTTAATGTTTTAAACGCTTATAGCAGTAAACCCGTCAGTTTTGTGTTTTCATCAAGCTGCACGGTTTATGGCCAGCCGGATGTTTTGCCTGTTACCGAAGACGCGCCTGTAAAACCGGCAGAGTCCCCATATGGCAATACTAAACAAATTGCCGAAGAAATATTAAAGGACATGGTTGCCGCCGGGAGTAATTATAAAGTAGTAGCCTTACGTTACTTTAACCCGGTAGGCGCGCATGAATCCGCATTAATTGGCGAATTGCCTATTGGCGTACCACAAAACCTGGTACCTTTCATCACACAAACCGCAATAGGCATACGTGAAAAAATAACCGTATTTGGCAATGACTATGATACGCCGGACGGAAGTTGCGTGCGTGATTATATTCATGTGGTTGATTTGGCCAGGGCCCATGTAGCGGCCTTAAAATTAATGGCGCAAAATACTTTTAAGGGGTATAATATGTTTAATATTGGTACAGGTGTAGGTAATTCTGTACTGGAAGTAATACTTGCGTTTGAACAATCAACCGGTATCAAATTAAATTATGAAATAGGCCCAAGGCGTGCCGGTGATATTGAAAAAATTTGGGGCGATGTTTCAAAATCAGCAAGTCAGTTAAATTGGAAAACAGAATTGGACATTAATACCATGATGTCATCTGCATGGGAATGGGAAAAATATATTTCCCAAAATCCGTTATAAGTAATACGAATGAAGAAAATAATTATTACCGGCGGGGCTGGCTTTATAGGCTCACATGTTGTACGTCGTTTTGTTAAAAACTATCCTGAATACAATATCATTAATTTAGATAAGCTCACCTATGCAGGTAATTTAGCTAACCTGCGTGATATTGAAGATAAGCCCAATTATAAATTTATAAAAGGCGATATTGTAGATATTGAATTTATTAACCAGCTTTTTACAGCCGAACAGCCTGATGGGATAATTCATCTGGCAGCAGAATCTCATGTTGACCGGTCAATAACTAATCCGCTTGAATTTGTGATGACCAATGTGGTTGGTACGGTAAATTTATTAAACGCGGCCCGCCATTTATGGAAGGGAAATTATAGTGAAAATCGCTTTTATCATGTTTCTACTGATGAAGTATACGGCACTTTAGGTGATGACGGGATGTTTACAGAAACCACTGCTTATGACCCGCATTCGCCATACTCCGCTTCAAAAGCAAGTTCAGATCATTTTGTAAGAGCATATCATGACACTTATGGCATGGATACTGTAATTTCAAATTGCTCTAACAATTATGGCTCCTACCATTTCCCCGAAAAACTAATCCCGCTGGCTATACATAATATTCAGCAAAATAAGCCGGTACCGGTTTATGGCAAGGGAGAGAATATCCGCGATTGGTTATGGGTAGAAGATCACGCACGTGCTATTGACCTGATATACCATAAAGCAAAAGCCGGATCAACCTATAACATTGGCGGCCATAACGAGTGGAAAAACATTGACCTTATAAAATTGTTGTGTACTATATTAGATAAAAAGCTGAACAGGAAAGAAGGAGATTCGGCTAAACTAATAACTTTTGTTACAGACAGAGCCGGGCATGATCTGCGTTACGCAATTGATGCTTCCAAATTAAAAAGCGAATTAGGGTGGACCCCCAGCATTACCTTTGAACAAGGACTTGAAAAAACGGTAGACTGGTATCTGGCTAACGAAGAATGGTTAAACGATGTTACCTCCGGCCATTATCAGCAATATTATACAGCGCAGTATCATAACAGATAGATGTTTAGTTTCTTTAAGAAAAAGCCATTTCAAAAAAAGGAAATAACGTTTAACTATGAGTCTGTCATGGTTGATATGCATTCGCATGTCTTACCGGGTATTGATGATGGCGCCCAAACACCGCAAGAATCCATCGCGTTAATAAAAAGAATGATGGACCTGGGGATAAAAAAAATAATAGCCACCCCCCATGTAATGGCCGATTATTTTAAAAACACTCCCGAAACTATTGCTGCCGCGCTTGCCATACTAAAAGCCGAATTAGAAAAAGAAAAAATTGATATTGCAATTGAAACCGCCGCCGAGCATTATTTTGACGAAACCTTTGCGGCCCGTGTAGATAATAAAAAACTGATGACCATGGGCGATAATTATTGCCTTTTTGAGCTTTCATTTATTAGCAGACCGCCCAATGTGATAGAAGTTATACAAAAAATGACTAAACTGGGTTATAAGCCTATTTTAGCACATCCGGAACGGTATCCCTATATGGATATGGATCAGTTGAGTATTATACATGGATGGGGTTGTAGCCTGCAACTGAATACTATTGCATTAACGGGTTATTATG
>DASWOZ010000131.1:0-14292 GCA_036398535.1 Mucilaginibacter sp.
CGCTTTATAAAGCCGGATTAGATGTAGCCGATGTGCTGTTAAAAGCCGATGGAAAAGATATAAAAGATGCCGATGGATTGAACGAAATGGTAGCCGCCAAAAAGCCTGGTGACAAAATGACCATCACCTATAAAAACCGCAGCGGGCAGCACGAAACTGTAATAACCTTAGCAGAAAGCCCGGCTGTAGAAGTAGTGACCTATGAAAAGGCTGGAAAAACGCTTAGTGCCGCGCAACAAACTTTCCGTACTAACTGGTTAACATCAAAAGTTAAATAAAGAAATATATGAAGAAAATAACAGCAGCGGTTGCATTTTTAGCAATAGCGATAAACAGCTTCGCGCAGGATGTTGACAAACTGATTAAGCAGGATGATGTAGAACGCATTATTAAAACTCTTTCGGCGGATGATATGCGTGGCAGTGCCACCTTTACGCCTGATATTGAACGGGCAGCGCAGTTTATTGAAAAGGAATACAAACAAGCAGGCTTAGTGCCATTGGCAGGCAATAAAGACTATCGCCAAAATTTCACCATGACCCGCAGCACACCTGTTACCATAGCGGTAACTATAAATGGTAAGCCAATATCGCCTGATAGCGTATTGGTAAGCACCACAGCCCCCGCATTAAACTGGGCTAACGGCAGCAGCGATGTGCAGGTAGTTACCTTAACCGGGGATAAGACTTTCCGTACAGAAAGCGCCGGGTATTTAAAAAGCAGCAAAAAATTACTGGTATTAACTGACCCTAAATTTGCAGCAAATATTACCAACAGCAAGGCACGGTCTAAAAATGGCGTAATGAGCTATAAGGCAAATGATGACCAGGCGATAGTGTATGTGATAGGTAAATTTGACAATGTAAAATCGTTTACTGTAAACTACGCGGCCAAGGTTGATAAGCTGCCGTTATTTAACATTGCCGGGATGATACCGGGCAAAAGTAAACCGGATGAGTATGTAGTTTTCTCGGGCCATTACGATCACCTTGGTGTAGTTACCGGTAACCGGGTTATGGAAGGTGACAGCATTGCCAATGGTGCAGATGATGATGCTTCAGGTACTACAGCGGTGATCACTTTAGCCAAGTATTTTAAAAAATTAAATAATAATGAGCGTACCTTAATATTTGTTGCGTTTTGTGCCGAGGAAATAGGCGAATACGGCTCTAAACATTTTGCTGAAACCGTTAACCCAGACAAAGTAACCGCCATGTTCAACATTGAGATGATTGGCAAGCCTTCTAAATTTGGCACTAACTCGGCCTTTATTACAGGTTATGAACGGTCTGACTTTGGGCCTATCCTGCAAAAAAACCTGGAGGGCACCACGTTCAAATTCTATCCTGATCCCTACCCTGAACAAAACCTGTTTTACCGCAGTGACAATGCATCGTTAGCAGAAGTAGGCGTACCGGCACATACCATATCTACCGACCAGATCCCCACCGATAAGCTTTACCATACCGTAAAAGATGAGTTTAGCAGCCTGGATGTAAGTAACATTACTTCAACTATACGGGCAATAGCTTTAAGCTCGCGCGGCATAGTTTCAGGGAAGGATACGCCTACACGGGTGCCTAAACTGGAACGGTAACCGGGTTAGGCTTAGTTTAAGGAGGATTGAGGTGCATAGTATCCGTAGTCAGACTACGGATACTATGCCTGTCACACCCTTGTAACACTATAACGGCACTCCAGTTACAGACGGACAACAACCCACCATGTCTTTTTTGCGAAACAAGGGCTGTGAAAAGCCTGTGCGGTTGAAGCAATCTCTTCGCTTTTCTGCCTGCTACGGGATTGCCACGTCGCCCCATTCTGTAAGGAAATGTTTTCTATTTCTTTTATCATCATGTCCCAACGAAACAAGGGCCGTTTAAGCATCTGACTTACGCTGCCATCCCGAAGAAATCCGGCACTCTTGTTTAGTGTAGTTAGATACCCGGCCTGCCATTACTATTCGCCGCGTTTTGCCTGAATATCCCACTTAACTGCTCATAAAGTTCCGGATGTTTGATTTGTAATTGGTCGGGCTTTTCAAAAAAATATTCGGCAGCCACGGCAAAAAACTCTGCCTCATTAGTTAGCGCATAAGGGTTAATATCTGATTTTCCCTCTTTTATCCGGTGCATCTCGCGATGCATGAGGCTTAACCATGGGGCGGCATATTCATGTCCTATTAATTGTTCAGGCACCCCGTCGGTAGCGCCGTCAGATTTATCCAGCAAATGTACAAATTCATGGATAGCGGTATTTTCCTTCCCTGCCGCTACCGAAAAGCCTTTTAACAATGCCGCCCGCGAAAGCAGCATTTGTCCGTTCATATAACCACTGCCTACCATGCCCATAATATTGCGACCATTCTCACCTTCAAACTGGTAATCTTCATCAAAGGTATCGGGGTATAAAATAATATTGGTTAATTGGCCATATCGCCAGTTACCTAACCCAAAAACCGGGATAATGGCGCTTGAGGCAATTAACACACGGTCAAGATCGGTGATCTCCGTACCTACGCCCTCTATACGCACATACTGCAAAAAATCAGCTACCATACCCTCAAATCTTTTCCTTGCCGGTTTGTTAAGCTTATGATAATAGTTAACGTGCTGGTCTAAAAGCAGGCGGTAATTCCTATCCAACTTTTGCCCGTCGACAACCGCCCCGGTGGTCTTTTTACGAAATATTAACCAGGCAATAAGCGCGATTACAGGAATAGTGATCAAAAAATACATAGCGGGAATTAGTTTTATTATTTGCTAAGGTATAAGTTAGAATGTATGAAATTGTTTCTGTAGCTGTTTCGCTAATTAATTATCAAGGTACCCAAGCCACTTTAACGGCGAGCCAGTATTACCTAAAGTGGCTTGTAAAATATGCTGAGCAGCCTGTTCAAAGTTTTCGCTATTGCTTAGCATTACTATTGCTGTGCCTTTTGCCGGATAAGCAATGTAATAATTTTGGTTAGCATCACCGTGCCCTGTATGGAAAAAGGCTTTTCCGTAAGGCGTTTTTACGAGTCCTGCACCTAATCCCCAGGCCAGGCCAATCTTCTTGTTTTCGTTAGTTAAACTATCCCTCTCTGGCCCGAAACCCTTTTTAGAATTTATATTGATCTGTGCTGTAAACATTTGCGTAAACAGCGGTTTAGATAGGCCATACTGCGTTTGCAAGGCGATTACAAATTTGGCGTAATCCGTGGCGGTAGTGCTCATTGACCCGGCGGCGCGGCTTTCTGTTCTTCGTTCCGATCCATATACCCTTCCATCTTTAAAATAAGCGGTCGAGAAGTTTTTTTCAAAGGCTGGGTCCCATATCATGCTGGTATGCGTCATGTGTAAAGGTTTAAATATTTCTTCGTCAGCCAAATCATCTAATTTTTTGCCGGTGTATTCCTCTATTACAAAACCTAAAAAGTTCATTCCTTCGTTAGAGTAATAAAACCTTTCACCCGGCTTTGCAATCAGGTTAACCTTGTCATGATACACGGCCCGCATAACAGGCATGCCAGAAGTATGACTCAGCAACATACGTGCGGTTATTTTATTAAATGAAACGGTGTCGTCGCCCAGATCCTTCCATTTTGGATAGCTGGAAACGGGGTTTTTAAGATATTGGTAAACAGGTTTGTCTAAACTGAAAATGCCTTTATCCACCAATCGCAGAAACAGATAGGCAGATACTGATTTAGTAAATGAAGCGGCATACATAATGGTCGAATCGTTTAACCGGGTTTGTTTCTCGGTATTTTTTAAACCAAAGCTATTGGCCCAAACAATTTGATTATCGTTAATGATAGCTACTTGTAACCCGGCGATATGCGCGCTATCCACAATGCGGGTTAATCTTTGTTCAATTACTTTGGTGCTTACGGTTTTGCCGTTTAGTTGTTTAATGGTTGCTGCTTTTTGGGCGAATAACGCGCCGAAACAAAAACAACTGATGCTTAATAAGATTGATTTTTTCATGATTTGATTTTTTACCAAATCTCTTGTTAAAGCGTATTCTGTACAACGACACCTGCATGTCACCTACCCGACAAATTAGTTTTTAAACCCGACATTGACCTTGTATCAGCTTAAAACTGCGGCGTGAGTTTTAAAAAACCGGACGGACAGCGGGTATTTAACCGGTAACGATTGTATAGAGCGATAGAGATTTAAAATGCTCATGACAACCATAAAAAAATAAGAAAGCATTACTAACGGAAAGCCCACCGGATAGTAAAACACCATTAATGTGATGGATGGATAGAAAATCAACGTCATAGTTAAATGAAAATTGATTACCTGTTTTCCCTGCTGATCATACGCCGGATTTTCATCCTTTTTTAATATCCATAAAATGAACGGCAACGCGACATTTAAACCCGGCATAACTAAACCAATTAATCCCAGTAAATGAAAAAGTGGCAGTAAATTGGTTTTAGGCGGTTGTTCTATAATTCCGATATTGCCTTCTGGCTTATCCATTAACAGCTCTGTTTCTATCTCCAGGCAATTGGCCAGCATTTTAAGGGTTTGGATATGCGGTACAACCGCACCCTTTTCAATGCGTTGAATAGTTCGCGTGGTAACCCCGGACAGATCAGCCAATTGCTCTTGGGTCAAACCTTTTTTTCGGCGATAAACGGCAAGCTTAGATTCGGGCATCGGATATTTTTTCTACTAAAATGTTAAAAAAAACTGATAAACTAATAGGATAGCCCTTCCTCATAAATATAAAACAAAAAAGGCTTAAGATAAATCTCAAGCCTGATTCCAATTGTGTATTATACTAATTTATTCGCCGCTGGTGCCGTGCTCATGCACGTGCTCTTCGCGGAACAGCTTAGCGCTGAAATAATCGTTATTCATTCGGCTGATATTAGTCAGCGAAATCTCTTTAGGGCACTCGGCTTCGCAGGCACCGGTGTTGGTACAGTTACCAAAGCCTTCTTCGTCCATTTGCGCCACCATGGCTTGTACACGGCTCCACCGTTCTGGCTGCCCTTGCGGCAATAACGCCATTTGCGAAACCTTAGCCGATACAAACAGCATAGCCGATGCATTTTTACAAGCTGCTACGCAAGCGCCGCAACCAATACAGGTAGCCGAGTTAAAAGCCTCATCAGCAATTACTTTAGGAATAGGAATTTCATTTGCATCAGGCACGCCACCGGTATTTACCGATACGAAACCACCCGATTGCTGAATACGGTCAAACGCCGAACGGTCAACCGCCAAATCCTTCACTACCGGGAACGCTGACGCGCGCCATGGCTCAATGGTAATGGTTTGCCCATCGTGGAAGCTGCGCATATGCAGCTGGCAGGTGGTAATGGCGCGTTTTGGCCCGTGTGGGCGGCCATTAATGTACAATGAACACATCCCGCAAATACCTTCGCGGCAATCATGGTCAAAATGAATAGGCTCATCACCTTTCAGGATCAGGCTTTCATTCACCACGTCCAGCATTTCCAGGAAAGACATATCAGGCGAAATGTTCTCGACTTTATACGTTACCATTTTGCCCGCGCTTTGCGCATTTTTTTGACGCCAAACTTTAAGCGTCAGATTCATATTGTTGTTAGTACTCATTCTTTATAAGATTTGAGATATGAGATTTGAGATATGAGATATAGATTTAGTTATTTAGCAAGACCTTTTGAAATGCATAATTCATTTTTTGCAATTCATCGATCTGTTTCAATAAATTATCTAATAGATCATCATTTAACAAATTTAATTTATTTGATATTATCAATTGTGTTTGCAACTCATATGAAGAACCGTTTGCTATTCCAAGAAAGTTATTAAATTCCTTGTTTGAGTTTCTGCCCGCTCCTTCAGCAATATTTGAAGGGATTGAAACTGCGGCTCTTCTTGATTGACTAATTAATCCAAAACGCTCATCCGAAGGAAAACCTGCAGTCGCCCTATAAACTTCTACCGAGAGGTCCATAGCTTTGTTCCAGATTTTTAATTCCTTTAGATTATGCATTCTCTTAGATCTAAGTATTGAGATATGAGTATTGAAACAAAGATTTGAAATCTCATATCTCAATACTCATATCTCACTTCTATTTATAGCTCCTCTGTGTTAAATGAACAAATTCAAAGTTCAAATCTTCTTTATGTAACTCTTCGGTCTGGTTGTCGCCTTTATACTCCCACGCGCCAACAAACGCAAAGTGCTCGTCATCACGTAAGGCTTCGCCTTCTTCTGTTTGTGATTCTAAACGGAAGTGGCCACCACATGACTCACGGCGCATTAAAGCGTCATCAACCATCAGTTCGCCCAGTTCTAAAAAGTCGGCTACGCGGCCAGCTTTTTCAAGGGAAGCATTTACTTCTTCGTTTTCACCAACTACAAGCGCATTTTTCCAAAAATCAGCTCTTAACGTTTGTATCATCCCTTTAGCTTTGGTCAATCCCTCTTCGGTACGGGCCATGCCACAGTATTCCCACATAATGTGGCCAAGGTCACGGTGATATTCGTTAACGGTTTTAGTCCCTTTTAAGGCTAACAGGCTATTGATGCGTGCCAATACATCCTGTTTGGTTTTTTCAAAAGCCGGATGATTGCCATCAACCGGTTTTGGCCCGATAGTAGCTAAATAGTCCCCTAAAGTATATGGGATCACAAAGTAACCATCAGCTAATCCCTGCATTAATGCGGAAGCACCTAAGCGGTTGGCGCCGTGGTCAGAAAAGTTACATTCGCCTAAGGCATATAATCCCGGCACGTTAGTGCTCAGGTTATAATCAACCCAAAGGCCGCCCATGGTATAATGCACGGCAGGGTAAATACGCATTGGCTGTTTGTAAGGGTCCTCGTCGGTAATTTGATAGTACATATCAAACAGGTTACCGTATTTAGCGGCTACCGCTTCCTGCCCCAAACGTTTTATCGCATCGGCAAAATCCAGGAATACCGCTATGCCCGAGCCACCTACACCACGTTTATCATCTACCATCTCCTTGGCGTTACGTGATGCCACGTCGCGCGGAACCAGGTTGCCAAATGATGGATATTTTCTTTCTAAGAAGTAATCTCTGTCTTCTTCCTTTACCTGGTCGGCTTTGATCTGACCCTTGCGTAATTGCTCGGCCACTTCTACCGTTTTCGGCGCCCAAACACGGCCGTCATTACGCAATGATTCTGACATCAATGTTAACTTTGACTGATGATCGCCGGTTACCGGGATACAGGTTGGGTGAATTTGAGTATAGCAAGGATTGGCAAAATAGGCACCGCGTTTATGTGCCCGCCATGCCGCGGTAACGTTTGAGCCTGCCGCGTTGGTTGACAGATAGAACACATTACCATAACCACCTGTACATAACAGTACCGCGTGGCCGGTATGGGTATCAATTTTACCAGTTGTTAAATTACGGGTTACAATACCTTTGGCTTGTCCGTCAATAGTTACTACGTCAAGCATTTCGGTACGGGTGTACATTTTTACTTTGCCCAGGTGTATCTGGCGGTTTAATGCCGAATAAGCGCCTAACAACAATTGTTGCCCGGTTTGGCCCCTCGCGTAAAATGTACGTGATACTTGCGAACCACCGAACGAACGGTTATCCAGCAAGCCACCATATTCGCGGGCAAAAGGAACACCCTGTGCCACGCACTGATCAATAATATTTACAGATACTTCGGCCAAACGGTAAACGTTTCCCTCACGGGCACGGTAATCGCCGCCTTTAATGGTATCATAAAACAGGCGGTAAATACTGTCGCCGTCATTTTGATAATTTTTAGCCGCGTTGATACCACCCTGCGCTGCGATAGAGTGCGCACGACGGGGGCTATCCTGGAAACAAAAAGCCTTAACATTATAACCTAACTCGGCCAGTGAAGCGGCGGCTGATGCACCTGCTAATCCCGTACCTACAACTATTACATCGTATTTACGCTTATTAGCCGGGTTAACCAGTTTTAAGTTAAATTTATGCTTGCTCCATTTTTCGGCTAATGGGCCCTGCGGAATTTTAGCATCTAAACTCATGTTTTTTATTTTAGAACCAAGAATCAAAAGGTTTGATAAGTAACTCTGTCGTTCTCTGGTTTGCTTTTGCTTTTTTTAATTTCTTGAATCCTGACTCTTAAATCCGGACTCTATCAAACTATTTACTTAAACTTTCTATATAATAAACTATCGGCATCAAGGCAAAACCCAGCGGAATGATTACGCCGAAGAACCATGTGCCTATAAATTTAACAATGGGGGTATACTTGCGGTGTGTCCATCCCAGCGTTTGAAAAGCGCTTTGAAAACCATGCATTAAATGGTACGATACAGCTACCATAGCTATCACATAAAATATCACATAAAGTATGTTGCTAAAGCTGCTTACCACACGTGCATGAATGTCTTTTACACGAACAATCTCCACATTATTTACTACGGATACTGACTTCTCAAATTCGGGCGATACAGGTGTGTATTCTACTGATGTTGTTTTGCCTGTTGCCAGGTCGGTACGGTATTCAGTAAAAGGAATTTTGTTGCTGTACTTATAGCTGAACCAAAAGTCGCTCATGTGTATAACGATGAACAACAACAGGATACTGCCCAACAACCCCATGTTTTTTGATTGCCATGAAGCAGGCGCGTCATTGTGTGCAACATAACCAACCGGCCTTGCACTACGATTTTTTAAAGTTAAGATCAGCGCATAAACCGCGTGCACAATTATACACAGGTACAGGATGTAGGCAATAACTTCAATAGGCGGAAAATGGGTAAGGAAGTTGGCATACATATTAAACCCATAACCCGCGTCATTACTAAATAATAACAGGTTGCCGCCCAGGTGTACAATTAAAAAAGTACACAAAAACAAGCCTGTTAAAGCCATGATCAGCTTTTTGCCCAGCGATGAGTTAAAGGTTTGTTTAAATTCGCTCATTATTTATTAAATTTATTTAGGCAAAAGTATTTATTAAATGCCAAAAGATATAAATGCTGTCATCTAATTGTCAAGCAAATACTTATTTAGAAACAATCTAAAATAAAAAGCTGGTTTTAACGCCTCTGTTCCAACCGTTTCCAGGGCCACAATACGTACACATTTTTTCAATAAAACTTCTTTATTTATAAACAACACTATTGGGAAGGGCCTGGATTGTACAGCCTGTTGTTAATGCGCGATGGAAACATAATCAGATAATATCTCTAAAATTGAAATAATACTTATGCTGATTAAAGGTGGTTTGTCACTATTTGCTCCAGTTTTTCTTTAAGATGCTCCGGTTTAAAGGGCTTTAAAATACAGTCGTCAATGTATTGATAGGTCGAGATCTGTTCTATTGCGGCGCCAATAGAAGCGGTAACAGCGATAATAGGAATAGCCGAATTAGGATTGTCTTTTAATTCTCTTATCTGTTTAGCCGCTTCAAATCCATCCATAACGGGCATATTAATATCCATCAGGATAACATCATACTTATTTTTGATAACCGCGTTTACAGCCTCGCTTCCGTTTACAGCAACATCCGGTATAATTCCCCATTTTCCCAGTAGCTTTTTCAATACCAGTATATTTACCGGTTCATCCTCGGCAAGCAGCACCCTAAGTTTATCCAAACTATTACCGGCTATTTTGGTCATTTTTATCTGCTCCTGTTTTTCTTCGGACACCAGGGCATATTGAAATTTAAAACTAAATACCGTTCCTTTTCCTTCGGTGCTTGACAGGTTCAATTCAGCACCATGCAATTTCACCAGCCTGTATGCAATGGTAAGCCCTAATCCAGAACCGTGATATTGACGATTAGTTCGTGACAGTACTTGCGTAAATGGATCAAAAATCATGGCGATCCTATCTTCTGGAATGCCAATACCGGTATCTTCAATTTTAAACAGGAGGCTAACATTTTCGCTATCCTTTTTTACAATCTTCCCTTCCAGTATTACGAAGCCCTTTGAGGTAAATTTAATAGCATTGCCTACCAGGTTAAATAAGATCTGTGTTAAGCGCAACTGATCGCCCTTCACCTTTAAATTCATTAAATCAGGATCAATCTGATAGTCAAATTGTATTTGCTTGTCTTTTGCTATTGCTTTAAAAGCACCATGTACATTGTTTATCAATTCCATGGGTTTGAAAACATGCTCTTCCAGGGCTACCTTATCGTTATCTATCTTATTAAAATCAAGGATGTCATTAACAGTAGACATCAGGTTCTCTGCTGAAAAGCGAAGAATATCCAGGTTCTCCATTTGTTCCTGGCGCGGATTTTCCATAAGCAATATATTGGTCATGCCAACAACAGCGTTTAATGGTGTTCTTAATTCATGCGACATGGTTGAAAGGAAGTTAGTTTTAGCAGCAGCAAGTTCCTGCGCGGCTACAACCGCCTTTTGCAAGCTTTCCTTCAGTTCTCGCTCTGTAGTATTCGCTATTTGATAAGCTTTGAAAAAGGAAAAATGAATATACAACAGCAGCAGGTAATTAAAAATTAGTGTAATGGCAAAAGCATTATTATTAATATTCAATTGCTGCGAGGCAAGCGTGACATTGGCATAAGTATCAATAATAACAAAACCAATGATGGGCAAAATATTGAGAAAAGAATAAATAGCGCCCCATTTAACCCCCAGAATATAATAACCACCCGATAAAACCAATATGGTAAGCTGAACGGTAACAATATTAACACCGTGTTTAAAAAGCAGCACATTTGTCCAGATCATCAGTGTAATGCAAATGATAAAAAAATGGCCCGAAATTCTCCATGGAGATTTAAATAGCAACACCAAAAAGCATATACTAAAACAAACAAGGAGCAAACAAATCCTTGTTAGTAAAAAATTGTGTTCCTGAAAAATATATAAAACACAAAGTGTGCTGCACAGGCCAATAAAACTTAAAATTGATACAGCCAGAATCCTTATCCTTGTTTGCGTAATGATCCCGGGATCCTGGTTAAGAACCTGTTGATATTTGCTGATAAAATAATTTGACTTTAGCATGTAAAGGATTTAATGTACGGGTACCCATAATGGTAAATGCTGAGACTAAAATACACAAATCTATATAAGATTATACGTCCTATTCCATATGCTTGTTGTGCCGCCGGGTATCATTTTAAACCAGAAGAGGAGCCGTGCCTTAAAGCACCCTTCTTTTAGGCGGTTGCCCATTTAACAAACGGCTCTTTACCGCCTTGTTACTTAAGCTATTATTTAACGCTAAAAATTAAGAGAGATTACAAACTGTTGATATAAGTTGCCGGAATATTGGTTTTCCCGGGAAAAGATCTCATCCAGCTACGTTGTTAAAATTAGTGGGCTGGATGGGATAGGATAATTAGTGCTTCTCGAACCGGCCGGTTTTCTTACTAATAATTATTTTATACAGCACCAATTCTACTTCAGTGCCAATATCACTTTCATTTGCTGTTATTCCATGCGAAGGATGCCCCTCTTCGGTAAGAAACGGGACAACCCGTTTGATCAATTTTTGCAAAGTTTCTTCTTTTTCATGCAGGTCAGTGATCTCTTCAAATTTGCCCCACAAAATTACACTTTGCCAGTCTAAAATATTTTTTATATCATCCACTTCAAAACATATGTCCGGATTTTTCTGCATCATCTCTACCTTCATACCTTTACCCGAGTGCGCATAAATATAGGTGCCATCGTATAAGTAGTTTACCGGCACAACATAAGTTATACCATCTGCATGGCAGCCAATACGGCCAATCAATTGATTCTTTAACAAATCCTCTATCTGTGCTTCAGTTAACTTACCTAACATATTTTTTATTGTAAATTTCTTAATAGCTGCTTTTATTCCGGTGATTGCGGGCATCTTGTTTAATGATCGTAATCATTCTTTAAATACAATTGGTATACCGTTTTGTGTTATCACAATAAAGGTATTAATCCTAACCGGTTTTCCAGCAAATACTGCTTAATGAATAAATACAGCAAGGCGCTATATAACCTGAATTGGCAACGGCATTTTATTCAGCACGGCTTTTCATACCACCGTCTTTTTCATTTAAATTTTCTTATCTATCTAAAAAACTATTTGCATAGCTACATTTACGCAAATATTATCAAATACTTTAAAACGGGATTAAGCAATTTTCAAAAAAGTTAACCCATGAAGACATGACTTTATTGGTTGGCTGCGCGGAATACCGCAAATTAAAAAAAGGAGAAATATTACTAAATGAAGGAGAATTATGCCGGGCTTTTTACCTGGTTGAAAAAGGCTATTTACGCACTTATTACAACAAAGACGGAACCGAAATTAATTTGAATTTCACCTTTGAAGAAGAGTTTACCACTAATTTTAAAAGCACTCACAAATAGATAAAAACAACATAAAGCTCGCTGAAGAAACAGAGGAGCCAATAGCTGAGGAAATTTAATCACCTATTTATTTATAAAAAACAAAAAAATGGAACAAAACACGCAAAACACCGCCCTATTGGTAATGGACATGCAGGTAGGCATACTTGGTATGCTTCCGGATGCTGCCGCAATTATTGGTAATGTAGCCAAGGCTATAGCCAATGCCCGTGATAAAAAAATACCTGTAATATATGTGGTAGTGGGCTTTAGGCAAGGAGCACCCGAAATAAATATGAATAATAAAACCTTTGCCGGCGGCAAGGAAAGATTTGCCAATATGGATATGACCGCGTTTATGACCGTTCACCCGGATTTAGCACCGCAGGCTGATGAAGTAACGGTTGCCAAACGCCGTGTATGCGCATTTACCGGCAGCGACCTCGAAGTAATTTTAAGGGCGTACGGCATTCAACACATGGTGCTTACAGGTATTGCTACCAGTGGTGTTGTACTGTCAACTGTACGTGAAGCGGCCGACAAAGATTACCAGCTAACCGTATTAGCCGATTGCTGTGCCGATGCCGATGAAGAAGTACATCGCGTGCTGACCACCAAAGTTTTCCCACGCCAGGCAGACGTACTTACGCTTGAAGAGTGGACCAAAATATAAAATGATACACAAACCATAACAAAGCAGGCCGCTAACGCGGCCTGCTTTGTTATCTTATACCGACAAGTAATATTAATTTGCGCTTTGTACATTAAAAATCTTTAAATGATATAGTAAAACGGGTACCTTTATTTACCCCGCTTTCAAAAGCTATTTGCCCGCCCAAACTGGTGACATGATTATACACCAGGTATAAGCCAATTCCTTTACTGTCGCCATGGTCATGAAATTTTTGGTTAAAGCCAAAGATCCTGTTTTTAACTTTTTCCATATCGAACCCCATCCCGTTATCTGTAAAAATTAACTGGCTAACACCATTTTCTACTTTTGACTGAATGGTGATAACCGGGGCAAGATCAGTGCGCGCGTATTTTATGGAGTTAGTAATGAGGTTTAGAAAGATGCTTTCGAGGTAACTTTTATTAAATTTTATTTTGCCCGCTTCAGAAAAGTCAATATTAATACCAGCCCTTGAATCCTGTATTAAAGACCGGAGGGAATATAGTATCGCATCCAGGCACTCTTTTAAATCCACTTCTTCTACATCAATATTTAAACCATCCTTTTGGCTTAAAACATCTACATAATTATTTAAAGTGGCTTTTAAATCTTCGGCGGCCGATCTCAGCATGTTTATAAACTCAATGGTTTCTTCATCCTGAATTTTTGAAAGATCTAAAAAACTAAAAATAGAAAGTAAATTATTTACCGGCGACCGGAGATCATGCGAGGTGGTATAGGTTAATTGTTTCAGATCATTGTTGATCTTGGTTAAATTGGCCAGATGCGAATTACGGTCATCTTCCAGTTTGCGTTTGTGGGTGATATTTTTAGCAATGGCAAATACTACTTTTTCACTGTCGATAGGCATTGAGGTCCATGACAGCCATACAATCTCGCCGGTTTTGGTGATGTATCTGTTCTCAAAATTTAACAGGGGTGTGTTTTTCTTCAGATTCTCCCGGTTACCTGCTGTAATATCCTGATCATCAGGATGCACAAATTCATTTATAGGCCTCGCGAACAGTTCTGCATTAGTGTAACCCAATATTTTTGACACGGTTGGATTAATTCTTTTAAAAAAACCATCATACCCGGCTATACATATTAAATCGGGAGATAATTCAAAAAAAAGCTCTAAATTGAATACATCAGTTAAATTTTTATCGGTATTACTCATGTCGGCACAGGGCTTTTACATGTATACGCAAAGACATGTTAAGAGTTGGTATACAGATATAAAGGCTAATATAAGCACAAGTACTAATTAAAATATCCTTATTGTATATCTATTTTAATTAGTATGTAATAATTTTGCAAT
>DASWOZ010000132.1:0-12610 GCA_036398535.1 Mucilaginibacter sp.
ATACAAGCTGCTGTAAGTGTATAAAGAAGGAACACGCAGGGTAGATTGATAATCTGTCTTTTCATAAACTATATAATTATCAAAGTGCCAGTTGTTCCATTTTAAGTTTTTGCCCAGGCTTATTTTAAGCAGGTTAATATCATTGTTTAATTGCTGCGGACTGGCATCAATGCCCCCCGTTGGCGAAGCAAAGTACAGGTAATCTGATATTAAAAAGTATTCCGCTTTTAAATCCAGTTGCAACGGATCATTAATATAGTTGAAGGATAAACTGGTTGTTTTTTGATTTTTAAATGAATTATGAAAAATATAATGATTAGAATCCCAATCGGTATATACCAACCCCGGCGAACTGCTTTGCACGTAGCCGTCCAAAATTATGCGCCCTGCCTTATTCCCACCCGAAAGCAGGAGCTTGGCATCATAAATAAAATCACCAAAATTGCGCCCGGCAGCAATTTGGTTCAGGTTTCCTTCCAGCGCTGCTTTATCACTAAACCGGTAGCTTAGCCGCGCTTTAAGCGTAATATTTTGGAAGGAAGTGTTTTGCCTCTTGTCCATTTGTTTGATCTTAACCCCGGTTTGGTTGGTGGTACTATCGCTTACATATTGGCTGTAATAATATAAGTCATGCGTAAGGCCCAGGTCAAGCTTTAACTCATTTTTTATCAGTTTGGTTGCCTTTCCCCGCAGGTAAAAACTATAAGAAAAATCATTTTGTATATGTGTCACCGTCAATGAATCCCGCGACCGGTTAGCCGCATAATAGTAATCAGGGAAAACATGATAAGTATCTACATCGTTAGATAGAAACTCATACTTCTGCACATTATAATTAAAGGTGTAAGCTACCCGTTGCGTAGGCAAAACGCTGTTGGTGTTATTAGTCGCGGCATTTGCCTCTCCCGGCGCTTTTTTCAGCGTATCAATTCTGCCTATGTAATAAAACTGCTTGATGTAAAAGCCCGTGCTTTTCCAATTTTCATAGCTGGCTGTTAGCCGTGGTGGTTCGGTAGGTTTATCAAATGAACCTTTGGCACTGGTAAAAACACTGTCATTTAATATCGAACCCGTTTCCGGCGATTTTAAATTATTTAATATCACATTAGCCAGCAAATTATACCGCTTGTTTTTTGACGAATACCAGGTAAATAGCGCGGCATTCAAATCGCTCACATTTTGCCCCAGTGTTTGATAACTATAATATCCGCGCGAACCAATAAAGTTTAAATTGAATCCAACGTTCCAGTTGGGTTTAACATTTTGGGTATGCAATATTTTAAATACCTGCTCGGTTGTCCCCCCGGTAAATAATGAAAGCACGGTTAAAGGTACACGGGCGTTGTAATAATTAATATCCTGTGGTTTTAACTGGTAAATATCCAATGCATGCAGCCCTACATCAAACCCAATGGTTTTTGGCGGATCGAACAATAGGCTTTTTTGCGCCAACCCCAGGTTACCTAAATTTATCCGTGGGTCTTTAGGCTGATAAAGCGGACTATAATTTTCAAAATTAACTAAGGCAGTATCAATAGGAAACAACTGCGTACTGTCGTTAAGCATTCGTTCGTTAGTGATCCGGATAAATTTTGAATTAAAAACAACAGAATCCTTACGGCTTTCTTCCTGCTTACGCAAGGTATCTATCATTTGGTCATCCGTCAATTTTTTGGGCCTTGTTGATGTATCCTGCCGGTAAATATTTTGTTGATTGTTAGGGTATTGGTTATTAGGATACCCCGGCGTATACTGCGCGAAAACCGCCTGCGCTGATGCGCAAATAAGCAATAAGAGTAAATATTTTAATTTATGGGGCATCAAAAACCGGCAATCAAATTTTTAAGTATCAATGTCATTTTTGGCTCTGCTTCGCGGGCCACTGTCAATATTTCCTCTACCGAAACTGGTTTCAGTACTTCCGGGAAGCCTTCGTCTGTTAATACCGATATAGCAAAAACCGGTAATCCCATATGGTTAGCTACAATAACTTCGGGTACGGTGCTCATACCTACCGCGTCGCCGCCTATTATCCGCAGGTATTTATATTCGGCCCTGGTTTCCAGGTTTGGCCCGGTTACCGCTACATAAACTCCTTTATGGCAGGTAATATTGTTGGTATCGGCAATAGCTAATGCTTTATTGATCAGGTCATGGCGGTAAGGCTCGCTCATATCCGGAAAGCGTGGTCCCAGTTCAGACTCATTTCTACCCAATAGCGGGTTATCCGGCTGTAGGTTGATATGATCTTCAATGATCATCATGTCGCCCTTTCTAAAGTCGGGATTAAGCGCGCCGCTGGCGTTTGATACCAGCAAGGTTTTTATGCCCAGCATTTTCATTACTCTTACCGGGAAAGTGATCTGCTGCATATCGTAGCCCTCATAATAATGCAAACGGCCCTGCATGGCTACTACTTTTTTGCCTGATAGCGTACCGAAGATCAACTTACCCGAATGAAACTCCAATGTAGAAATAGGGAAATCAGGTATGTTAGCATACATTAACTGCTTCTCTACCTCAATTTCATTTACTAAAGCACCCAAACCGGTGCCTAAAATAATACCAACTTCGGGTTCAAAATCGCCTATGCGGCTTTTAATATATTGCGTGGTGCTTTGTATGTTCTGTAACATAGTTTATTACTAATTGATCAAATTGTTGCTGCCCGTTATTTAAAAAATTAATCCCTATGGGCATCACTAAAACAGGGAGTTGGTTAACAAGCGGCTGCAATGCTTGTTCTCCTAAACGCTGCGCATCTTTTTCTGTTGTGATGATCAGTTTTTTTTGTGCCGGGCAGGCCAAAAATTCATCAGCAAGTTTACTGATATTTTTTAAGCTAAACTGATGATGATCGGGATAATTATGATGGATAATAGCAGATGTATAATTTTTAAGATGCCGCACCAGCGGATCAGCATTGGCTATCCCGGTAAGCAGGAATATAGCCGTATCCTCATCGATTACTTTACCTGATACATTACCATCCATATCCAGTAAAGATTGGTAAGCGATTGAGGTGAAAAATACCTGCTGGTAGTTGAATGGCTGTAATTGCGTTGTCAGCCTATTTTGGTCGCTGATGGAGAGTGTATCCGGGCATTTGCTTACGATCAATACATTTGCCCGCTTGCGTCCGTTATAAGGCTCGCGCAGGTTGCCCGCGGGTAACAGCAGGTGTGGTTGATGGATGCGGTTATAATCAAACAGCAAAATACTGAAACCCGGTTTTACAGCACGGTGCTGATACGCATCATCCAGCACGATCAGATCATGATGGGGGAGCAGCTGATTGATCCCCTCTGCTCTTTTCTCGCACACGGCTACCGTAATTTCCGGGAACTTATGTTTAAACTGCGCGGGTTCATCGCCTACTAAAGTTGCAGTAGCGGTTGCGGTAGCGGTTGCAAATCCGGTTGTTTTGCGGCCATAACCACGACTCAGGGTGGCGATCTTATAATCAGGTTTAAACAAGCGGATCAGGTATTCTGTCATGGGGCTTTTACCAGCCCCGCCGACTTCCAGATTACCTACAGATATAACCGGAATAGCAAAAGATTGGCTTTTAAACACGCCCGTATCATAGCACCAATTGCGGATGATAACCACCAGCCCATAAAGCAACGAAAAAGGAAATAAAAGCCAGCGCAGGTATTTCATACTATGTGCAAAGATATAAAAACACTTTCATAGGGTATTTTACTTGTAGTAGCCTGGCGCGAGTAATAGCCGAACTATTAAAACGCCATCAGTTTTGCCTGTTGCGGATACACCAAATTCAGACCCATATTATTCTCAGCCTTTAACTGCGTTTTAATTTTTTGGATACTGCTGTAAGGTGGTTTAAGGTGGGTAACTACCACATTCAAATTTTTAATAGCATCGGCACCGGTTAGCTTGCCTAAAGCAGTCATTTCGGCCATAAATAAGCGCGGGGTAAGGTGCCCAAACAACGTTTTATCCGGCTGCTCATTTGGGAAGGATACCTCAATCATAATGGCCTTTAACTTTTTAGCCTTTATTAGCGGCGCGATAGCTTGCCATAGGTTTTGCAGGTTATGGCTCTTTTCTATTTCATCAGCCCCTGTATCGCCTAAGTATAACAGGTAATAGTCTTTGCTTTGTACTAAAAAGGCGGTACTGGTTAAATTAGAGTGGCTTAACGGAAAAGCTTTAACCTTCATGTCCGTATTTTCAATCGCCATTTCTGCACCGGGGGTTAGTACTTTGTAGGTGTATTTTTTCAGCATCGGCGCTTCGCCTTCATTGGCAAAATTGGCCCAGCTTGTCCAGGTAAAGTAATGCGTCTTTATGGTTTCTATACAGTCGGCTAAAGCATATATATTTTTAGTGCTGTCATCAGGTGCATTAATCAGCAGCCCGGCAATATGGTCAAGGTGCGAGTGTGATATAAAATAGCCTTTAATATATTTTTTCAACACCTGTTCGGCAGGTAGGGTAAATACTTTGTTTTCAACCGCTTTTTCCAAACCATAATGGAGTGTACCGGCATCCAGGCAGATGTAACTGTCAGAACCAACAGGAGCAACCATATAGGCCGACAGGTTGCTTTCATCAATACCCCCTAAAACACCAAGCGGTACAATTTTAAATGCTTTTTGTGCAGACGCGGTAAAAGTTAACAGGGACATACAAAAGATGATGAATAATTTTTTTAAATACATGTCGATAAATTTAGTCCCCATAATATTGCGAGGCTCAAGTGGCCATAAGCGTTGGTAACCGAAGCAATCTTGTCGCTTTTTATAAAACATACGATGAGATTGTTTTATCGCTTCCTGTCCGTGTTTCCGCACGCTCCGTGCAATGACCTATTTAATTTGCAACTAAATTAATACTAAATAAGGTAACGTGAATTATTATCGCAATAAATAAAAAAAGTAATTTTGTGCCATGATGAAAGCCAGCCAGATTGCTGCAAAAGCTATAGTTCGTT
Organism: Mucilaginibacter sp.; assembly: GCA_036398535.1. Lineage (GTDB taxonomy): Bacteria > Bacteroidota > Bacteroidia > Sphingobacteriales > Sphingobacteriaceae > Mucilaginibacter. The sequence continues at coordinate 4,961 of DASWOZ010000132.1, forward strand.
TATTTTTTATATTACTTTTAGTATCCCTGTTTCCGTTTATGCAGGGCGATAACAGCAAGCTGCACCAGCTGTATTTTACCACCCATCATAAATGGATATTCATCTTTCCCATTATATTAGTAGTGGCCTTTATCACTTTATTGATTACCTGCACCATTAAAAAATATAAAGAGATGGATCTGAACTGGCTGCTGGTATTAAACACGGCTATACTATTAGCCTACGGCGTAACCCTTTATATCCGTATCTGGCATTTTGTAAAATAGTTTTTTTTAGAGTTAAGATTAAAGAGCCCGGAAAAATATATGGCAACCCGCATCTTAATTCTTGACTCTTAATTCTTGCTTCTCTATTCGGTTTTCATTGTTTTCTCTGCGGATTTCTTGAACTCGTAATCGCCGCCCATCAGGTAGCCCCAGGGTTTCAGTCCTTCAATACGGTCAAAAATTATTTTAAATATCGCTATCATAGGGATAGATAAAAACATACCGGATAATCCCCACATCATTTCGCCCAGTATAATACCTAAAAAGGTAATAAGGGCGTTGAGCCTTACTTTTGAACCTACAATGGTAGGCAACAATAAATTAGCATCAACCGCGTGGATGCACAGCACACTGCCGGCAACCCAAATAGCATCACTTACCGCGCCGGTTGCAAAAGTGATCAGTACGCTTAAAAGCAGTGCCGTAAAAATACCCAGGTAGGGGATAATGTTAAATAAACCAACAAGAATACCCAATAGCGCCGCGTATTTAATGCCAATTATCCAAAAGGCGGTGCAGGCAACCGTAGCTACCAATATCATTTCAATTAATAGTCCCAATATATATTGCCTTAATATATTTTGAATGTTTTCTACAATATCATACACAATAGGCTCGTTATCCCGCCCAAAAGCCTGTAATATAAACTTCAACAGCAATCTTCGGTAAAAAAGTATGAAGAAAGTGAAGATAATAATAAACACGTAGAACAACATTAAGGATGATACCGCACCAAACGTGGTGCCTACCACGGCAGTGCCCGATGCCATGATCTTCTTCGCGGTATCGTCTACGTAAACTTTTTGTTTTTCAAGGTTAATATGAAAGGTACCTTGTATCCATCCCGAGATGTCATTTACGGATTGGCCAACCTGTTTTTGAAGCATTGGCCAATCATTGGATAGTTTTGATATTTGTGAGCCTACTAAATATAAAATACCGCCAATAAATGAAATTAACAATATAATGGACAGGAGGGAAGATATACTGCGCGGCAGCTTTAGTTTTCTTTCTAAAAAACCGGATACCGGCAACAATAATATGGCAAATAAAAACCCGAAGATCAGCGGGTCTAATACCTCTTTACCCTGTATAACCAAAAAGCCAAGTGCTAAAATACCGATAAGCACTAACGATAATCGCTCATAAAATGGGGCAATGATTTTTTTTGGTGTCATACGGGATGGTAAAGTGTTTAGTTGGTAACACCGTAAGTGTTTATCGGTTTGAATATACAATTAATATCTGGTAATCAAATAGCGATCAGCTTTGCTAATACTTGCTGTATATAGTGGTCCATTATGGCTGCTGGCTGCTGGCTAAAGGTATGTGTAACCCGGTTGGCTAAAATAATATTAAATGATAAAGCCTTATGGCCCAAACTTTTAGCTAATCCATAAATCCCGGCAGTTTCCATCTCTAAATTAGTAATACATTGATTGCCTGCTTTAAAGTTTTGTATCATCTTCATCAAATCGGGCATGGCAGATACGGCCCTGACCTGGCGTCCCTGCGGCGCGTAAAAGCCGGGGGCGGTTAGGGTAATGCCTTGCGGTAAACCTGCACCTAACTGATGCAGTAACGTTTCATCAGCAGATGCCAGATAGGGTGACAGGCTGTACGAACCCGGTAACGCTGTTTTAAATGCCTTCAGCAGGCCTTCCTCTTTTTCAGAAAGGTGTTGTTCATAATAATGCATTAAAGCATCCAGCCCAAAGGCAGCGCCGGATACCAATAGACTATCAACTGCTATGTCTGCCTGTACCGCGCCTGATGTGCCTATGCGGATCAAATTAAGACTGCGCAAATTTGGATTAACCAGCCGCGTAGCAAAATCAATGTTTACCAGTGCATCCAGTTCATTAAACACAATATCAATATTATCTGTACCTATCCCGGTTGAAATTACGGTTAGCCGTTTATTACCAATCCGGCCGGTGTGGGTTACAAATTCACGTTTGGCTTTCTTAAATTCTATGGCATCAAAATATTTGGTAATGGCCGCAACACGCTCCTGGTCGCCAACAGTTATAACTGTATCGGCTATCTCACCGGGATGCAGGTTTAAATGGTAGGCGCTGCCGTCTTCATTTAAAATAAGATCAGTTTCTGATATTCGGTTCATTATGATCAAATGTAAGTTACCTGTGTCTAAAATAAAAATTGGCAGATATTTTGTATCACTTTATATTATTTACCTAACAATTAATATTATGGCAAAATATTCAGAAAAAGCTGGCGACAAAGTAGAGAAAACCATGCACGAAATGAAAGAGGGCACGTTAAAAAGTGGCAGCGGCAAAAAAGTGACCAGTAAAAAACAGGCGGTTGCTATTGGCTTATCCGAAGCACGTAAAGAAGGCGCTAAAGTGCCAAAGAAAAAGAGTTAATTGTCTGCTCCGCTATGTCATTGCTGTAAGCGTAACAATCTCGTCCCCGACATCTATCAGCGATGAGATTGCTTCAACCGCACATACCCTCGCATTGCCTTGACATGGAGGGGGATTGAAAATGATTAAATCGAAACAAATATATCATTGCTGTACACTAAAAGTATCTATTATCTTCATCAACACAACCGCCTCGTCAATTGAGCAGGGATTAGACCCCTCATTTTTAAAATAGCCGACTATCTTTTCAATCATAGGCTGCTGAATATGTTGCGGATGCTGAAAGGTTAAGGTTTGTTCACCCTCGTCATTTTCCCAACTAACGGTATTGCCAAAAAACGGGAAACGGATACTTCCCTTTGTACCTATAATCTCGCATTGGTCAATCACCTCACTTTCGGCCACATTAAAACACCACGAACCATTTACGGATATCTTGTTTTTAAATACAATAAATCCGCCCACATGATCGTCTGCCGGGTATAGTTCCGATTGATTTAATGAATAGCCATGATAATATTGCGGTTCGCCAAAATAAAACAACATCAAGTCAAGTTGATGCGGCGCCAGGTCATGGAAATACCCACCGCCCGATAGCGCGGGGTTTACCCGCCAGTTATCTTCCACCTTAGCAATCAGCTTGGGTTTGGCGCTTTGCCACATTTTTATCTGTACCGTACGTATCTCTCCAATGGTTTCTTTATCCAGCAAATTCTTTACATGTAAAAACATGGGTACCGCCCTGCGGTAATGGGCCACCGTTAAACGGACGCCGCTTTGCTTAACCGCGTCTGCCATTTGCTGCGCTTCGGCAGCGTTGCGTGTAACGGGTTTTTCAACGTATACATTTTTGCCCTTTGCCATTGCAGCCAAAGCGTAACTTAAATGCGAAGCCGGTGGCGTAGCAATATAAATAGAGTTGATCTCCGGGTCATTCAGCAGTTGGTCAGCATCATCGTACCATTTACCAACTTTGTGGCGCGCCGCATAATCAGCGGCTTTTACTGCATTTCGCCGCATCACCGCAATTAAGCGGCTGTCGGCTATTTTGTTAAATGCAGGGCCACTTTTTAATTCGGTTACATCTCCGCAGCCAATTATCCCCCAGCTTATATTGCTCATATTGTATCTTATTTTAAGGTATTATTTCGGCAACCACAAAAGTACTGCCCCCCACAAATACCAGGTCACTTGCGTAGGCATCTTCTTGTGCGGCCGTTAATGCTTCTTTTACAGACAGGTAAGCATCGCCATAAAGCCCAAATTCTTTTGCCTTATATTTTAGGCTTTCGGCATCTAATCCTCTTGGAATATCCGGTTTGCAAAAATAGTATATCGCATCTTTAGGCAACATAGATAGTACCTTGCTGCTATCTTTATCATTCACCATCCCCAACACAAAATGTAATTGTTGATAAGGCACAACTGAAATATTTTTCAGCACTTCACGTATTCCTTCAGGGTTATGGCCGGTGTCGCATATCGTTAAGGGAGAAGTATTGATAGTTTCCCAACGCCCGTGCAGGCCGGTTAATGATTTAACCTGTTTAAGCGCGGTTTTTATATGCTCGCCGGTGATATGAAAGCCCTGCAAACGCAGTTCATCAACGGCAGATAGAACCGTTTTTATATTTTTAAGCTGATAGGTACCCGGCAGGTCAAGCTGTAAATGCTGGTCAGCACGGTTAAATATGGGCGAGTTTTTTTGAGGGATAGCAATGATATTCAAATATTCATCGGCACTTTTTGCCTTTACTTCCATTTCCACATCCCAATCATCAGATGCAAAGCTTATTTTGGCACCTTCCTCTGCGGCCTTATGGACAAATACCTCTGCAAGCTCATGCTGATACTCGCCGATGATAACCGGCGTTTGGGGTTTTATAATTCCCGCTTTTTCAGCAGCGATGAGTTGCAGCGTATCGCCCAAAATATTCATATGATCCCAGCCGATATTGGTAATGACAGATAGCAGCGGAGAAATAATATTGGTTGAGTCTAGCCTGCCGCCTAAACCCACTTCAATAATGGCAATGTCTACTTCTCCCTTTGCAAACAGGTCAAACGCCAAAGCTACAGTCATTTCAAAAAAAGAAGGGTTAATTGCTTCAAAATCTTGGGTATGTTGGGCCACAAAATCAATTACCTGCTGCTCGGTTATCATTTGTCCGTTAATACGGATGCGTTCCCTAAAATCTTTTAAATGTGGGGAAGTATACAACCCGGTTTTATAGCCTGCAACCTGTAAAATAGCCGCCAGCATGTGCGAAGTTGAACCCTTGCCGTTGGTGCCGCCTACATGTACACTTTTAAATTTGTTTTGAGGATTATCCAGAATATTGCAAAGCGCTATAGTATTATCCAAATTAGCTTTAAATGCAGACGATCCGATACGCGTAAACATGGGTAACTGCGCGTATAAGTATTCAAGTGTTTCCTGATAATCCATTGTTATTAAATTGGCCGCAAATTATGAAATTTATTGCACTGGTCTAAGTTTAACGCAGTGTAACTTAGACCACAAATCCATTAAGATTTCAGCTTAATCTACCCTAAATATAAATGACATTTCACCTTTTTGATTGCCGGTGGCCGTGGTGGTAGAAGTAAACCTCGAATTTTTTATCGCGTCAATGCAACCCTGCACAAGGTCAAGCGTAGCATGGGTTTTTTCACGGTTAGAATGCGCTTCCAGTACATTCCCATTCTGATCGATTGTAAAATCTATGACTACTGTACCCGGTACACGATGCGTGTTTTTTACATCGGGTGGGTTAACAAAATTCCAATGCGGTAAATTCAGGCCCGTTCCTGATCCGCCTGCACCATAGTTATCACTTAGCGGTGAGCCATTAGGACTGCCCTGGTTGCCAGGTGTGCCGGTAGTGCCATCGCCCGCGCCCGATCCTTTGTTGGTATTTCCTTTAAACAAGGCAGCTTGGTTTACCACTTGTTTAGGGGTGGGTTTAGTGGGTTGGGTAGCTACTGTCGTACTTGGTTTTTTAGCGTTATTGGTCACCACAGGCGCGTCTTCATTGGTTTGGGTCACTACTTTTTTGTCGCTGTTATCATCTTGCGTTTTTTGGTCGGTAGGAGGGGTTGGAGTTACCTTATTCGGTTGTGTATGATTAGCTTTTTCAGCTACCGACGGTTCTTCGGTGCTTAAAATATCTTTGCCCATGCCCTCGTCTGTAGTACCATAATTAACCAATATGCCGCCCGTGCCATCGTCTTGCTTCGGCGGATTTTTGAAAACAATAAAATAGCACAAAGCCATAACAACAGCCAGTATAACGCCTGTCGCTAAAAATGCTTTGGGATAATTATTTTCTTCGCGGTACTCCATTATTCAGTTTACAGTTTTGAGTTGGCGGTGTTCGTAGTTATAGTGCAATTGGCTACTGCCAACTGCTTATTGAAAACTCTTTATTTAGGTTCTGTAGCCAAAACCAGTTTAATGTTTAATTTTTGTGCTATATCCATTACCTGTACCACATCCTGTATGGCAACGGTTTTATCAACATATAAAACAATGGTTAGCTCGGTAGCCAGGGTTTTGTAAGATGCCAGGGTTGATTGCAATGCGGTTACCGCAACTTCCTTTTTATCTACATAGTATCTTAAATCGTTGGTTATTGATACCGTAATTGTTTTTTTAGATACGGATTGCCCGCTTGATGATTTAGGCAGCATCAGTTTAATTACGTTTGGATTGGTAACTGTAGATGCGATCAAAAAGAACAATAGCAGGAAAAACATAATATCATTCATGGCCGAAGTATGTACCTCGGCAGATGCGCCTCTTTTTCTCTTTCTCAGGTTCATTTGCTCGGCTCTTCTAACAAGTCAATAAATTCAATAGCATCGGTTTCCAGGTTTAAGATCACCTTATCTACCATCATATTTAAAATATGATAGCATACATAAGCCACAATACCCACAAACAAACCCGCGGCCGATGTTACCATTTTTACATATAAACCACCGGATATAACCCCCATGCTGATGTTATCCGTTTTTGAAATATCATAAAATATTTTAATTACCCCGGCAATGGTTCCCAAAAAGCCAAACATGGGTGCAATACCCGCTACAATGCCCAGTATGCCAATATTTTTCTCCAATTTAGATACTTCAAGCTTACCAACATTTTCAATGGCGCCTTCAATATCTTTAATTGGCCGGCCAATGCGTAATAAACCTTTTTGCAGCATGCGGCCAAGGGGGGTGTTACTGTTGCGGCAAATAGCAATGGCCGACTGTAAATTACCCGAGCGGATACTTTCACGTACCTGTACCATTAGGTTTGATTCATTTTTAGATGCCTTACGGATGGTAAAATAACGTTCAAAAAATATCACCAGTCCCAAAACAGCTAAAATACCAATAGGTAGCATTACCCATCCGCCTTTAAGTATCAGGTCGCCAAAGCGCAGGTCCTGTTCAGGTACGGTTGCTAACTGTTGGGCTGCATGGTGGGCCGTATCTGCTATTTTGTTTGCCGTGTCTGTTACTACTGTCTGCAAAAATAATAATGTCATTTGTTCAATTTAATTTCTTGTAAATAAGCGTCTTTTGGTATTTTTTTCGATTCTACTAATTGCGCACGGGCCGAGTCGGCTTCATCATTGGTGGCATAGCCGCCTGCTGCCACTTTAATAACCGAGCCACGTACTGATAATATAAAAGCATTTAAGCCATTTTGTTTGTATTGGCTAACCACGGCATCGGCCTTGGTACGGGTTTGGCAAACAAGAGCTACCACAGCCCAATGTGCTCCCGCCGGAATATCTGTAGCTGCTGTTTGCGGGGTGGTTGTATTAGCCGGATTATTTTTTTTAGCATCAACCTCAACAGGTGCAACCCGCTTGTCAATAACCCTTTTTACGGTAATAGCTGGTTTGGGATAAATATCAGCTTGCTTTTTATCATCCTTAACTGCTGTTTGTTTATCTGTAGTGTTAGTAGGTTTCGTTTTTATAACAATATCTGTT
>DASWOZ010000133.1:0-5081 GCA_036398535.1 Mucilaginibacter sp.
ACAACATCCCGGTGCAACGGCAAGCTATATTTATTATTACGGTAAAAACCGCCCTGCCGCTGTGTTGGCCACCTTACCCAAACAGGGCTTGTTGTATATTTACCTGAATCCTTACACCGGAGCAATAACCCATACCGAAAACCCTCAATATAACTTTTTTACCATAGTAGAATATATTCACCTCTACCTGTTATTACCCGCCAAAGCCGGAGCGCTGGTAGTGGGCATAGCCGTTTTGCTGTTTGTAGTTATCATGATAACGGGTATCATACTTTGGTGGCCTAAACGTAAAACCGACCGTAAACGCAGCTTTACCATTAAATGGAACGGGCGTTGGCGGCGCGTTAATTATGACCTGCATAATGTATTGGGATTTTATGCCACCAGTGTTGCCATCATTTTAGCCATCACCGGTTTATCTATGGCGTTTGACTGGGTTAGAGAGGGAATTTATACTTCCGTAAACCTGGGTAAATCATATCCAACAGAAAAGATCGAGCCCAAGTCAGATTCGCTTTTGCGTGTAACAACAATTGTTAAGCCCGCAATGGATAAAGCATTTTTGTTTGCCCAACACCAATCGCCACAGGCGCAAATGTTTTTAATTTATGATAACGTGGCCCTAGCCGGGACAGTCAGTATTACCGCTTATGCCAAAAGCCTGCATTTTTATAAAAGCGATATTTACGACTTTGATAAGTACAACGGCAAATTATTACGCGCCTTACCGTTTGCATACAAAAGCCCGGGCATGAAAATGAACGACATGAATTATGATCTGCATGTGGGCCAGGTATTGGGTATTACCGGCAAGATCATCGCTTTTTTAGCCAGCCTCATCAGCGCCAGCCTCCCTATAACCGGGTTAATCATCTGGTTGGGTAAACGCAAAAAATCTAAAAATAAAGTTAGAAATATTGCTCACAGACGGACAAGTAAACACAAGCTCTATATTGTTTCGAACGATTGAGGGCAATTTAAATAACATATAAACACCAATGACATGACGGGGGTATTGGGATGGATTGGTGGTATGATTAAATCAAATATTATGTCATTGCGAGCGTAGCGTGGCAATCCCGTCCCCGACAGGCTACCCGCTATCTATCAGCGACGAGATTGCTTCACCGCTCAACTCCATGTCACTACCTCGGTTCGCAATGGCATGCTTTAACTAATTGCCTATCAATGAGATTTTCATTCTAAGGAGCCAGCACTGGTTAGGCGTCAGAGCCAGGTGATTAATTTAATATTGATGGTTAACGGTAATTACCCGGTAATTTGCTTTTTTTGCGATTGGCTAAAGCTGCCAGATAGTAAAATACAAATATTGCAAGTGCGTTTATCCAGATCTTTTCATCCCTGATATAAGGAAAAACAGGGGCTGCCTGATAAACAAATAATACTGCTGCCAAAAATGCGCAAATAAGGGATGCGTAACTAATAAATTTTCGCATGGTAATAAGATCAGCTAAAGTTACTTCTGCGTCAAAAAAATTGTTAACAATTTGATACATAATATCTTTACTAAGATAAATCTTAATTACAACTTTTCCTATTACTCCTTTGAGGAATATCTATATTTTTTTAAACACCACTGCTGCCAATGGCGGAACAGTGATTTTAATGGAATTTTCCCGACCGTGCCAGTTAACAACTTCAGTATGGGATACACCGGCGTTAATAACTCCGCTGCCCCAAAAATCTTTAGCATCAGAATTAAATACTTCCTTCCATTCCCCACCTGCCGGAACCCCTATGCGGAAATCATGGCGTACTACCGGTGTCATGTTAAGTACAACTACCAGGTCATTTTTAGCATCATAGCCTTTGCGCGTATAAACCAGTATAGAATCGTTCGCGTTGCCGCCGTCAATCCATTCAAATCCGGTATAATCAAACCCTTTTTCATACAAAGCCGGCTCAGACCGATATAAATGATTTAAAGCTTTAACAGCGGCCGCCATACCCTGGTGATTTGGGTATTGCATTACATGCCAATCCAACGAGTATTGGTAGTTCCATTCTTCGCCTTGTGCAAATTCATCCCCCATAAACATGAGTTTAGTGCCTGGATGGGTAAACATAAAGCCGTACAGCAAACGTAAATTGGCAAATTGCTGCCATTCATCGCCAGGCATTTTGCGTAGCATGGAGCCTTTACCATAAACTACCTCATCGTGTGATAGCGGTAGCATAAAGTTTTCGGTAAAAGCATAAATCAAGCTAAAAGTAATTTGATTGTGGTGATATTTACGATGTATAGGGTCCTCAGAAAAGTATTTGATGGTATCGTGCATCCAGCCCATCATCCACTTCATGCCAAAACCTAACCCACCTAAAAATACCGGCCTGCTTACGCCCGTAAATGCCGTAGATTCTTCGGCAATGGTTTGTATATCGGGGAAATGGCTATAACAAGCTTCATTAAACTCTTTTAAGAACGAAATCGCCTCTAAATTTTCATTGCCGCCATATCTATTAGTTTCCCATTCGCCGTGCTTGCGCGAATAATCTAAGTATAACATAGAAGCTACCGCATCAACCCTAAGGCCATCGGCATGGTATCTATCCAGCCAAAACAAGGCATTGCTTATTAAGAACGCGCGCACTTCATTGCGCCCGTAATTAAATATGTATGATTTCCAATCAGGATGGAAGCCTTTACGGACATCGGCATGCTCATATAAATGTGTGCCATCAAAGTTGTATAAAGCGTGCGCATCACCCGGAAAATGTGACGGCACCCAATCTAAAATTACGCCTATACCTTCCTGGTGAAATCTTTCTATTAACAGCATTAATTGCTGTGGCGTACCATATCTGGAGGATGCCGCGAAGTATCCGCTAACCTGGTAGCCCCAGCTTGGGTAAAACGGATGTTCCATAATGGGCATCAGCTCAATATGAGTAAAGCCCATATCCTTTACATAAGGCACTAACCTATCGGCCATTTGCTCATAAGTATAAAAGGCATCAGGGCTTTCTACATTACGCGCCCACGAGCCTAAATGCACCTCGTAAACAGAGTATGGCTTATTCAGCGAGTTATGTTCATGACGGGTAGCCATCCATGATGTATCCTGCCATTCATAATAAGTATCTGCTACTATGGATGCCGTACGCGGCGGCTCTTCCCAGCGCAGGGCAAACGGATCACCCTTTTCCAATTCTTCGCCGGTTGTTGATTTGATAAAATATTTATAGGCTTCGCCATTACCTACATGCGGGATAAAGCCTTCCCAAATACCCGAAGTATCCCAACGTATATATAGCAAATGTGAGTCCCGGTTCCAACCGTTAAAGCCACCCATAACAGCTACATATTGCGCATTAGGCGCCCAAACCGCAAAGTAAGTACCTACTACCCCTTTATATTCCACCACATGCGAGCCCAATTTTTCATATAATTTATAATGCTTGCCTGATTGAAAAAGAGCGATATCAAAATCAGTAAAACGGCTGTAAGGTTCTACCACCTTTAGCTCTGCAACAGCCGGTTGCCCGTTGCTTTTTACTTTAACAGTTTTAAGTGCTTTGCTAACCGCTTCTTTAACTGGCGCCGCTTTTGGCTTTATAGTTTTGGTTGCTTTTTCAGCCTTTACTTTTGATAGATCGGTTTCGGTACTGGTGATTTTCTTTGCCATAATAGGTGCCCCCTTCGGGGGATTGGTTAATCCATTTTATATAGAACGGATTTTAGTTATAACAATCAAATATATCATTATTGTTTGTGTGTAAGTTATAAAAACATCTACAACAAAAAAGCCCCGTAACCGGGGCTCTGCTTATTTACTTATCTCAAGCTGTTTAAAGTTTTTGGTGAACTTAAATTCCCAGCATTTGTCTTCATTCATTGCAAAATCAGTGATCTCTTTACCGTCGGCAACAATTTTAGATGGTTTAAAAGGCAACCCTATTAATTTAAATGCATAAGTTTCATACCTTGGTGTGTATAAACCTTCCATACTTTGCTGAACGGTTAAATTAGTTTTAGTGCCGTTAACTACAAATTTCTTTTCTGAATAAATGTCCTGCTCATAAGCAAAAGTTTCGCCGTAATCTTCAAAAAAGAAGGAATTTACTTCGTAACCGGTATAGTAAATATTCATCTTCACTTCTTCAATTTCCTTTTCACCAACGTATTGCATAACCGGGTATTCAGGAATTACCGAACCTGCCTTTATAAACAGCGGGATGGTTTCTAAAGGTGTAGCTACTTCTATCTCTTTGCCGCCCTCAGTTACTTCATTGTCCCAAAAGTTATACCAGGTGCCTTTTGGCAGGTATACGATACGGCTGGGTTTACCGGGCTCCAGTACCGGGCAAACCAGTATTTTATCACCATAAGTAAATTCGTCCTGGCGAAAATGGTTGCTTATCACTTCCTGCTCTGCCATTACAATTGGCCTTAATATAGGGAAGCCATAACGGTAATGCTCCCAAAAAGCTGAATACATATAAGGCAGCAAACGATAACGCAGTTCAATAAAACTACGGTTAATAGCGGTAAAGGGCTCACCAAAGCTCCATGGTTCGCGCTCTTTGGTATCACCTGCCGAATGTGCCCGCATAAACGGCGAAAAGGTGCCCATTTGAATCCAGCGGGTAAACAGCTCGCCATCGGGCTCACCGCTAAAACCACCTATATCCGTTCCGCAAAAGGAGATGCCGGATATGGAAAGACGCTGGCATTGAATATTACCCAATTTTAAATGCTCCCATGAAGCCACATTATCCCCCGTCCATACAGACGAAAAGCGCTGCACCCCTGAGTAGCCTGCCCTTGTAATGGTGAACGGGCGTTTGTTTTTCATCAACTTGCGCAAACCCTCATAGGTAGAGCGTACCATTTGCATCCCATAAATATTATGTGCCTTACGGTGCGACCCCCGATAGCCATCATACTGATGACGTACATCATCAGGGAAGGTACCCGCGCCAAACACAGCCGGCTCATTCATATCATTCCAAACACCGGCTACACCCATTTCTACCAATTCGTCAAATAAGCCACCCCACCATTCTCTTACATCAGGATTGGTATAATCAGGAAACTGGCAACGACCCGGCCATACATG
>DASWOZ010000134.1:0-8684 GCA_036398535.1 Mucilaginibacter sp.
AAAGATAACTTATATAACAGGTTAATATTAACAATCTAATTCAATAGTGGGCACCTACGGAGCCAAATATAAGGGTGGGAGTTTTTACAAACACGAAACTCCTACGGAGTTCACTTTTTGGTAGTACAATAATCGATCACATGGTCAGGCTCCAGCGAAGCCACGTGTTTATAGAAGATACACAGGAATATTGGCTCCGTAGGTGCCTCCTTTAATGGGTTCCTGAGAAACTGGAAAGTGGATAATAATTAATCCGTTTCCATTTGTTTGGGATACTTATCAACTTGGTGATAAAGTAGTCACACTTTAAAAATATGCCGGGGTTTAAGAAAAAATGTTATGTTTGGTAGTAATATCACAATCGAATATAATACTTTAATGGAAAAAAGGAGCATATTAATAACCGGGGCAAGCAGGGGTTTAGGGCTCGCTATGGCTAAAAGGTTATCAGCCGAATACTCCTTAATTCTTCATGCCTCCAAACCGGATGCGTTTAATTCGATTGATTTTCCTGCTGATATTTTATATGCTGACTTTGCTGACGATGAGCAGTTAACAAATTTTTGTAAGCAATTAAAACGTGAACACGGCGACTGGCTATACGCGGTGATCAACAATGCAGGCATAACTTTTGATAAATCATTGATCTATCAGCCCGAACAGGAAATTACCAAAATGCTCAATGTTAATTTGAAGGCGCCTATTATGATCTGTAAAACCGCCATGAAGATTTTTAGCTTAAATAAACGCGGTGTAATTATAAATATCAGTTCGGTTGTAGGCGAAACAGGTAATGCTTTCCAGGCAGTATACTCGGCTACCAAAGCAGGGTTAGTGGCGCTTTCGCGCTCATTGGCGCAAGAGGCAGCCGCACTTAGTGAAGAGCACAAAATAAGGGTACTAAGCGTATCGCCCGGTTTTGTGGAAACAGATATGACAGCTTCCATTCCTGAAGCCGAAAAAGAAAAATATTTAAAAATGATACCTGCACACCGCTTTTGCAAGGCAGGTGATATTGCCGAAACTATAGCCTTTTTACTGTCAGACAAAGCATCGTATATTAACGGAACCAACCTGCATATAAATGGCGGTTTAATATAAACAGATACTTAACCTAACCTCATAAAATGGAAAACCTGGTAGGCGTTCCGCCCCAAGATGTGTTGATACATGGCCCGAAAAAGCTACTGATAGATCGTTATTTATGGCATTCGCCTAATGCGGGGATAGTGGCGTGCTATTCACCAACGGAACGGGATGTGGAAGATCATTTTGGTGTTTTTAGGGGCGTAGACCAAATAGAGGCTTTTGCGCAGGCAACCATTGTATCTTGTGGCGCTTATATTGAAACACAAAAGCAGGCATGTGGTTTTGACGATCTGAAACGTAATTTCGTGCCGGTATTTATCAGTGTGGGGCAGGTCAGTTTTCATGGCTATTTGGAGCAGGGCGATGTGTTTATCAGCATAGGCAATATTATAAGCTATAAATTCAGGCAGATGGTGTGCGATGGAAGAATTTATAAAGCCCCTGCAGGTTTAAATTTAGATGACTATTTTAGCAACTATAACAACGAGCGTTTATTAACCTATAATTTAAGCGAAAATTTTAAACTCATAGCTGAATTAGCAGGCATAACAGGCCGGGCTATCAGAACAAATAACTTTAAATAAACTAAATGGAAAGACAAGAAATAATTGATGGCCTGGTTGACATTTTAAAGACCGTAAGAACTATTGATCCTGAAAAGTTAAATCATGTAACAGAAGAAACAGATTTTATTGCCGATCTGAACACCCCATCAACCGAAATGATCAACATTGCCGCCAAAGCCGAGCAAAAGTTTGATGTAGAGTTTGATGATGATGATATTGATAACCTGGGCTCAAAGGTAAAGGACATTGTCGATCTGATTTTAACAGTTAAGGAACGCGACTAATATGCAAATAGCCGGCAGAAAGGTAGCTGTTGTAGGCATGGGCGGGGCCTTCCCGGATTGTGCCGACCTGGCCGAATTTAGCGACAAGCTTTTTTCGGGCAAAAGCCTTATCCGGGAATGGGGTGAAGCTGCCGTGCATGGCAAAAACATCCGTTCAACTGTATCAGGTTATGTTACCGAAGCCGAAATGGGTTTGGAAGCTATCTACTCCACACTGGCCGAAAATTATCCTGAAACTTATATAGATACACTAAAAAGAATCCCCGATGCTAATCTGTCTACTGCCGATGTGGGCAGTATCTGGTCCATGCTGGGTGCGTTGGATGCCATAAAAATGGCCGGGTGGACAGATGCGCAAACGCAGTCTGAGCAAACGGGTGTAGTAATAGGCTCGGGCGGTGCAGGGCATGTGATATTAAGATCGGCCTGGCATAACTTTTTTGAATTAGGCAAAAAAACACGCGCCGCGGGCTCGCATACGGTAGACCGCGCAATGGTATATCGCGATGCCGCCAATGTATCGTGTTTAATAAAAAATAAAGGTGTTTGCGAATCTATTGGCTCAGCCTGTGCTACGGGTTTGGGCAATATCGGTTACGCCTACCGGCTAATAAGGTATGGCCTGCAAGATAGGGCCATTGCTGGTGGGGTAGAAGGCACCTCGTTAGAAACCTTTATTGGCTTTGATGCCATGCAGGTTTTGAGCCGTGGCTTTGCACCTGCCGAAAGCTCACGCCCGTTTGATGTAAACCGCAACGGTTTTGTATGCTCATTTGGCTGCGGCATTGTGGCGTTAGAGGAGTATGAAATGGCAAAGGCACGCGGAGCCAACATTTTAGGCGTGATAGATAATTACTTCAATAATTCTGACGGCGACGGCAATATGTTTTTCCCATCCTTCGCCGGGCAAAAGAAACTTTGGGAAGGCTTATTGGGCGAAAGCGGTTTAAAGCCCGAAGTGGTTAAAGTACACGGCACCTCAACCCCGGTTGGTGATGCCATTGAATTGCTAAGCGTAGTTGATGTAATGGGCGAGCGGGGCTATCATATCTCTGCACCAAAATCACAATTTGGCCACATGCTGGGTGCCGCCGGGTCGGTTGAATTTATTACCGCATTACTGATGTTGCAAAAGCAACAGCTTTTACCTTGTTTAAACGCGGTAACGCTTAATCCTGAATTGGAAGCTGTGCAAAAAGCGGATGGCTGGCAGGGCCCTGTAAAACCGTTGGCAGCCTACCGGGATCTGATTTCGCAGGAAACCATTTCCAAAGAAATTAACCACATAGTTTGTTTAAATTATGGCTTTGGCGGAACAAATAGTGCAATTTCGGTTTCAAGAGGTACGGTATGATCAATAACGAAAATAAAGTTGCTGTAATATTTGGCGTCAGGAATGATAGCTCTATCGCTTATGATGTGGCCTTAAAGCTGCATCAGTCGGGTTGTAAAGTAGCTTTAAGCTATGTGGAAGATACCAGAGAAAACGTTTTATACCTGATGGAAAAAATGGGGATGGATACCTGTTTTGCTGCCGAAGTTGACGTGCGGGATGAAATGCAGATAACGGAGTTTCTGCAAACAGTATATAACGGCCTGGGTGCCATAGATTATATTTTACATGGCGTAGCCTTTGGCAACCAACAGGTAATGTGTTATAGCTTACTGGGTAGTACGGAACCTGCCCCATCTTATCTGGATATTCCGTTTGAAGACCTGATGGATTCCTTTAACATCAGTGCTTATTCCCTGTTAAGGATAGCCCGTGTGGCCGAGCCTTTTTTAGCTAAAAATGCTTCGCTGGTAACACTCACATATAATGCTTCGCAAAGGGTTTTCCCGGGCTATGCGGGTATGTCCATCAACAAAGCGGCGCTTGAAAATATAGTTTTGTATCTGGCCGATTATTTCAGATATAAACACATCAGGGTAAATGCAATATCGGCGGGACTGGTCATGACCACCTCTGCCGGCGGCATAAATGGCGTGCGCAAATTGCGTAAGCTGGGTAAAATAACTGCCCCATTAGGCAATATAGACACTGGTGATGTTGGGAACACAGCGCTATATTACTTCTCTGATCTTTCAAAAAAAGTAACCGGAAACATTCATTTTGTTGATGGCGGTTTTAATATTATGGGTATAACGGCAGATGGAGAGTAAGTTATTAAATACGATTAAAGAGGCGGGTATCGGCAAAAAGTTTGCGGTTGGTAATGACCTGGTCTTTATGCCAACATTTAATGACTCGCTAACTGATCTGTTTAAAAAAAAGGTTTATACTGCCGATGAAACGGTTTATTGCGAACAGTTTAATAATTCTCTGCTGCGTTATGCCTCAACGTGGGCCGCGAAAGAGGCAGTTTACAAGGCCGTAAAGCAATTAAGCACTGATAATTTAGCCTGGAATAAAATTGAGATTATGCGCGAAAAAATTGCCGGACAGCCAACGGCTATGCTCCACCAGTACCCGGGTAAATATAACATCAGTTTAACGCTATCGCACGATGGGGATTATGTTTGGGCCATAGCTATTATTGAACGATGACCAATCATTACTTTGAAAATGCTTTAGTCAAGCTCCACTATTACAAATTTGGCACAGGCGCAAAAAAGATGTTGTGCTTTCATGGTTTTGGCATGCACGGCCGCCAGTTTAAAGCATTAGAATCCGCTTTAGGAGCTAAGTATACTTTTTATGGCTTTGATCTGTTTTTCCATAACGACACCAAATTAAAAGATCAAAGCCTGCAAAATATAAAGAAGGGACTGGGTAAAGAAGAATTAACTAATCTGATCATAGAATTTTGTGTGCATGAGCATATTGATCGCTTTTCTATAATTGCTTATTCTATGGGCTCGCATTATGCAACTACTGTAGTAGAAGATCTGGCACCGCGAATAGACGAGTACATTGTTGCGGCGCCATCATCCATTAACCCCGGTAAGCTGATCAAATATTTCAGTAAAAATAAAACAGGCAATAAGATTTTAGAAAAACTGGTATTAAGTGAAAATATATTAATCAGAATGCTTCACTTATTTAAACGATTAAGATTTATAGATGATATTGGCCTGAATATTTTATTAAAAGAGATTAATACGCCCGAGCTTAGATTTAATTTATACGCCTGTTTTACTTACCTGCGGTTTTTGCAAACCAATGAGCCTAAATTAATAAATGCGCTGAACGCCAATCCTGTAAAGTGTATTTTTATATTTGGCAAACGTGATAAAATGTATCCCCCTAATATAGGCACCGCATTTTTTAAGAAACTAAACCATACTGAAGTTGTAGTTTTGGATGAGAATCATGAAATGATCAATCAAAACTTTGTTTCCGCTTTATCCGGTTTGTTGCTATGATTATTAAATCGAAACCATTACCAACCCCTCTGTTAAAGTTTGCCACAAGCTTACTCAACTTATATTTTAAGCTGCGGTATAATAAAATGGTAATTCATCCAACCAACATTAAGCCAGGCCATTCTTATGTTTTAATGTGCAATCATTTTAGCTTTTTGGATGGTTTTTTAGCAGCATACTTATTTGGTAAAACGCTGCTAAAAAATGGTGACATGAAACGGTTGTATATCATGTCGGTAAAAAAGCAGATGGAAAAAAACTGGTGGCTAAAATATATGGGCAGCTTTTCGGTTGACCCCGGTAAACGTTCTATACAAGAAAGTTTTGAATATGCGGCAGAGATATTAGCTGAACCTGGAAACTTACTGCTGTTTTTTCCGCAAGGGAGATTAGAAAGTTGCCATATCCGCCATATTAAATTTGAAACAGGTATTTCCGAGATCATTCCTAAAATTAAGGGAAACACCCAATTGCTATGGAGCAGTAATCTGATCGAATATTTTGAAAGCATCAAGCCATCCGTTTATTTTAACATGGTTGATTGTGGCACCAACCATGATTTTGATTTTGATACCCTGCAACAAAAGGTAAATCAATTCCATCAAGAAGCAATCAAGCGAAATATCCGTTATACCAATGAACCTATAAAATATCTTTAATGATGTACGCTCTAAAGCCCTCGCCCCTTCAAGCGTCCACGCTTGAAGGGGCGAGGGCTTTAGTTCTTTTTTGGTAATATCAACGTATACATTATTTAAGATGTATGCGCTCTAAAGCCTCTTTTGCATCATAATCCGTACTGTTTTGATATTCATGGTTCTTCATATCAAGCACTTGGTTGTAGTAAAATGCGGCCTTATTATAATCCTTTCTTTCTTCAAAAATTTCACCCATTCCCAAAGCGGCGTTAGCTGCATAGTAATAAGAAGTAGCCTTGCCCAAAGCTATTGCTTTTTGATAGTTTAAAATAGCATCGTTAGGCTTATCTAATTTTTGATAGATCCTGCCCAGGCGATAAGTAAATTCAATTTTATCTCTTAATTGCTTAAAATCATTTACCTGTTTATCGCTTAATTGTTTAAGTGCTTTGTTATAGTATCCGCCATCATAAGCTAAACGTGCCTTTAGCAAATCCATATCATAGGGTATATCATTTGCTTCTTTTAAAGCCTGTTTATCCTTTTCATCAATAGCATAGCCTTTGGTGCGGGCAGTGTTGATATAGTAAGCATATCTTGTATTGTCATTATTCAACAGGTAATAATAGGCCAGCTTCAGGTAAGTATCTTTAATATAATTCAGCCCTTTATATTCACTTATATATTGCAGCAGGTAAATGTTGGCATCGCTATCCATACGGCATAGTTTGGCGTTGCCCAACAGATAGCTCACTGCCGGTAAAACCATTTGTTGTGTCGACTTTTGGATAGCTTCCAATTTGGCTATAGCTTCATCATTATGCGCGTTTTTGGCGGCTACATAGCCTTCCAGATAATCCCTTAAGGCGCTTCTGTCATCCATCTGTTTTAAATAAGACATTAACTGGCTATAGTTATTTTTGGTATGTAATACGTTGATATGAATGTAACATAAATAAAAGGTTACTTCGTCGGCATAATAGCTATACCGGGTATTGATCAGTTGTGGCCTCAGTGCTTCTAATTGGGCGATACCTGTGCGTGTATTGCCGCTCATGCCTAAAAATTTGGCAATGCCTTTCAAGTTAGATGGCAGCGCGCCTAAAATAACATCTAACAAGGCTGCGTCTTTTTGATTGGGCAAAAAATCCGGGTATTTCGTGGTGTTTTCTTTCAGCAGGCTTCTGGCTCTTTTCATATCTAAAAATGCCGCGGTATAATCGCCAAACTTGGCCTTTAATATACCCCATTGTAAGTAAACTTCGGCTTGCGAAAAAAGATAATAAGGCGAATTTTTATCATTTTTCTCCAGTGCATCTATCCGGTCGGATTTTCGGTCCTTTAATTTTTCATACTCCGTTTTATTATCAGAGATTAACAGGTTAAAAAAGTCTACATAATTGTCAAGTAATATGGTAATGCCATTTTTAGCGTCTACCTGTCTTTCTTCCCTGATCAATGAGCGGGCATCGTTCATTTTTAAGGCAAAAACATTTTTATAAGCTTCAGTACAACGGTTGCTAAAATTAAAACCGGCTTGTACATTTAAACAGCAGCACAAAAAAAGGGGTAGGAATAACAAGTGGTGTTTATAGTTCATCAAAGTAGTAGGAGATATTTTTAAGGTGAAAGTAATTACTTTGCATCAATATTGACATTTACAGCTAAAGCTTGCGTATTGCAGCAAACAAACATAAAAAATTGCAAACTTGTTTAACAGATAAAAAATAAAAGCCCCCGTGCACTCGCTGCTGGGGGCTTTCAACCTAAACCTTATCACAATCTGTAAGTTTTCACTTACATTATCAATAACGTAATTTTTTTCTTTCCGGATGTTATACCCTTTAATTATGACCCAATAATGATATTTTATGCGTATGATTTAAGACAATTTACAGAAAATATAATTCCCCGCAGGAAATCGCTTTTTAAGTAAATCAGTAGCTTTACCTACCCTCTTTACCGCTTGGGGAAGAGGAGAATAGTTGAGCGAAGCAACGACCGGGTGAGTCTTAATGAAGCGATATTAACGTTATACACAGGCACCTCAATCCTCCCGGCTTTGTTGTACATAAAGAAGGCAAAGAAATTTTAAAAGCGATTTTCCTTTAATCCCAGCTCTTATTTGGATTTAATTTAAATAAGGTATATATTTGTTCAGTTTTAAATATAGATATGAAACTTTCACAACTTTTAGCCGGACAAAAAGGGATAGTTAAAGAATTTACTGATCTGGAAATGTCAGTAAAGCTGATGGAGATGGGATGTTTACCCGGCGAAGAGGTTTGCGTTGAACGTATTGCCCCGCTTGGCGATCCAATTGCCATTCACGTAGCAGGTTACTCATTAAGTTTACGTAAAAGGGAAGCCTCTACTATTATCCTGCAATAGTTTTTAGCATTGAAAGCTGATATAAGAGTTGCACTTGTAGGAAATCCCAATACCGGTAAATCAACTCTTTTTAATGTTCTGACCGGTTTAAATCAAAAAATAGGAAATTTCCCAGGGGTAACGGTTGATAAAAAAACCGGGTATTGCACCTTGCCCGATGGGAGAAAGGCGGAAATTGTCGATCTGCCCGGTACTTATAGCCTGTATCCAAAAAGCCAGGATGAGTCCATTGTATTTTCTGTACTGGCCGATTCATCAAATTCTTCAAATCCCGATCTGGTTGTAGTTATATTGGATGCTAC
Organism: Mucilaginibacter sp.; assembly: GCA_036398535.1. Lineage (GTDB taxonomy): Bacteria > Bacteroidota > Bacteroidia > Sphingobacteriales > Sphingobacteriaceae > Mucilaginibacter. The sequence goes on from DASWOZ010000134.1 coordinate 8,637, forward strand.
CAACTTAAAAAGGAACCTGTTACTGTACACCCAGGTTGCCGATCTGAA
>DASWOZ010000135.1:0-4795 GCA_036398535.1 Mucilaginibacter sp.
TTATGCGCATAACGCTTGCCTAACAAATGCTCGACGGTAACATTTTTATCTTCCAAAACTTTATAATCTTTAAAAAACCTTACAATTTCTGTAGTAGCATGCGGCGGCAGCTCATTCAGATCATTGATATAGTTTACTGACATATCATTCTTGGCCACCGCGATGATCTTATCATCCTGTTCGCCGTTGTCAACCATATGCATTACACCAATAACTTTAGCCTCAATAATTGACATCGGGAAAACGTCAATTGAACAAAGCACTAAAATATCTAATGGATCTTTATCATCACAATAGGTTTGTGGTATAAAACCATAATTAGCCGGATACATGACAGACGAAAACAGAACCCGGTCCAATTTTAATAAACCGGAATCTTTATCAATTTCATATTTAGCTTTTGAACCTTTGGGTATTTCAATTATCGCATTTACAATTTCGGGAAAATTTTCGCCGGGTGAAACCTGGTGCCAGGGGTGTTGTGTACTCATTTATATTTATAAAATTATTATTGTCATTTATCTTTTAGCCCGTACTACCTTATTTTTAAAAAAAGCAATAATTAGCGGGATTGTTGTAACTATTATTAATCCGAACACAATATATTCCAGATAATATTTCATTTGAGGATATTTTCGCCCTAAAAAAAATCCGGATAAAGTAAAAATACTTACCCAGGCTATACTGCCTATAAAATTGTACAGGCTAAATTTTTTAAAGTCAACCTTTACAACTCCTGCAAAGATAGGGGCAAAAGTTCTGATTATTGGGAAAAATCTACCTAAAATCAATGCCATACCTCCATGTTTAGCATAAAATTCTTCGGCTATCACTACATATCGCTTTTTAAAGAATAAAGAATCCTGCCGGTTAAATAAAACTGGTCCCGTTCGGTAACCAAACCAATAGCCTGTATAATTACCTAAAACACCGGCAGCTATGAGCGAAAAAATGAGTGTGTAGATGGATACATCTATCATTCCGGATGAGCAAAGCAGGCCGGCCATAAACAATAAATAATCACCCGGTAAAAAAAAACCGAAAAACAGGCCGGTTTCAGCAAAAACAACAATAAGCAAGAGATAAAACCCTCCCTTGCTTAAAATGGATTGAGCGTCCGTTAAATTTTGCAGGTGTTCCCAAAAATTTTCCATTCACTATATACGTAAAACTACAAATATTAAATCAATAATGTAGTTTATTGTATAATATTAAATAAGATTAGAAAGAAGTACGGGATAGATACCTATAATAATGGTTACTAAAGCAGAAAAACCTAATACAAATTTATAGTAAACCGGCACGGCAACTTCGGTACGCTCGGCTGTGCGGAAATACATCGCAATAATAACTCTGAAATAGTAAAAAATACTAACTATAGCATTAATAATCGCTATAATAACCAGCCAAACCTGATATTGAGATAACGCCCCATTAAACATATAAAACTTACCAATAAAACCCGCGGTTAGCGGTATACCTGCTAATGACAGCATAGCGATAGTAAGAACCAAAGCCAGGAACGGATTACGGGCAGATAAGCCATTAAAGCTTTCAAAATTATCGCTGTTTGATTGCTGTTGCACCAATATTAAAGTACCAAAAGCGATAATAGAAGCGATAGAATAAGCTGTGGCATATATTAAAACTGAATTAGCTGAGCCCGCGCCTAACGCGATAATGGCAAATAATAAATAGCCCGCGTGCGAGATACTTGAAAACGCCAGCATGCGCTTAAAGCTTTGCTGATATAGTGCTGTTATGTTGCCAATGAATAAGGTAATGATAGCGATAACCAATAATGCCGGTACCCAAAAACTGGCCATTGGCGCAAAGCAAGCAGAAAATAAGCGCAGAAATGCAGCAAATCCGGCTGTTTTAACTACGGTTGACATGAACGCTGTGATGAGCGTAGGCGAGCCTTCGTATACATCGGGTGTCCAGAAATGGAATGGCGCCGCCCCTACTTTAAAGCATAAGCCTACAATAATTAAAGCGACACCTGTGTAAAATAATGGATCAATATGCTGATGCATTAATACATAGTTGCGTATATCTTCCAGATTGAATGAACCGGATGAACCATATATTAATGTAATACCAAACAATAAGAAACCGGTTGAAAAGGCACCCATTAAAAAATACTTTAACGCGGCTTCGTTAGACGCAAAATCATTCTTTTTAATACCAGCCAGTATATATAAACTCACCGACATGATCTCGATACCAATAAATAACATGGTTAGGTTATAATAGGATACCATAACAATTATACCAGCCAGCGAAAATAAGATGATGGCATAGTACTCGGCAATGTGATTGCTTATCTTTTCAAAATAGCCTTTAGATAATAACAGGATAAGTATGGTAGAGCTGATCGTAATCCCTGAAAAAGCGATAGAGAAATTATCAAACAACATCATACCATGGAATATCGGCTGCGCGCCGTTGTTCCATTGCGCTACCGCTAAACCCAATGCTACTAACAGGCCAATAACGGTTACAGGCAACAAAGCGTTTTTAACTTTGTATAAACCTAAATACAATAGCACTATAGGAATAACAGATATGAGTATTAAGGTGTTCATTGATATTTTTTAAATCTACTTTGTAATAATTCCGCTTTCATAAATTTTAGCGGTAACTGTTTGTATTAAATTACTTACTGATGCTTGTGATAGGTGTAGCAATGGCTGCGGATACACGCCAATGCCTATTATCAGCACACAAATAATACCTAAAGCTAACTTCTCTGAACCATGTATATCAGTAAAAGTTGCTGTTAAAGCATTGGTTTCGCCCTGCATTACATTTTTATACATGCGCAACATATAAACCGCACCGAATATAATACTTAAACCGGCTATCGCCGCCAACCAAATATTAGCTATAAAAATACCGTTCAGTAATAAAAACTCGCCAATAAAGCCATTAGTTAATGGTAAGGCAATTGTGCCTAACACAATAATTAAAAAGGCAATTGCAAATTGCGGCGCTACTTTAGCAATCCCCCCAAGCTGGTTAATATCTCGTGTATTTAAGCGGCGGATGATAATGTCCCATATAAAGAAGATACCTACTATGTTTATACCATGGCTCAGCATTTGGATCATAGCTCCTTGCAGGCCCTGCGTGTTCCATGCAAATATACCTGCCGCGATAAGACCAACGTGTGCTATGGACGAATAAGCAGCGAGGCGTTTTCCATCAGTTTGTTTAAACGCGATGATTGAGGCGTATACAACACCTATTATCGCCAATAAAATAACTATCCATTGCGAACTTAAAAATCCTAACGGCGCATTAGGTATCAGCCAACGGATAACACCATAAATACCCATTTTAAGCATAATGCCTGATAACATCATCGTCCCCCCGGATGGGGCTTCGGTATAGGTATCCGGTTGCCAGGTATGGAACGGGAATACCGGCAACTTGATAGCGAATGCCAGGAAGAAAGCCCAAAACACTAAAGTTTGCCGATGAACATCCAAGCTTAAATTATAAAACTGGTGCAGGTCATACGTTTTGCCGGGCGTTTGCAAATACAGGTATATAATACCCAACAACATAAATAATGAGCCTGCAAAAGTGTATATGAAAAACTTAATCGTAATACGGATCCTGTTTTCGCCACCCCATAAAGCACATATAAAATAGATAGGTATTAAAGCCGCTTCCCAGCCTACGTAGAATAAAAATCCGTCTAAAGCGGTAAACACTACCAGCAAACCTGCCTGCATAAACAATATCAGCGCATAAAAAACAGGGGCGTTTTTGTATTGGTGCTGATAAGTTGTTAATATGATTATTGGGACAAGCACGGTGGTTAACAATACCATCATCATGCTTATACCATCAATACCGGCGTTAAAATAAACGCCCAATTTAGGTATCCATGGCAGATCAATTGCAAACTGTGTGGTAGCATCAGGTATAAAACGACTTAAGAATGTTAACGCTATTGCAAATTCAACAACAGCAAAAAACAATGCGGCGTGTTTAGCTGCTTCATTTTTAAATGCTAAAACAGCAAGTGCCGCAACTACCGGCAAAAAAAGTAATATACTAACCGTCATTTTATATTGTGAATACTGATAAAACTATATACTAAAATGGCTATAATGCCAATTACCATCATAAAAATGTAGGACCCTACGTTACCTGTTTGTAACAAACGCAGGCCTTTACTTGCCTCAACAGATCCTTTACCTAACCCGTTTACCAGCCCGTCAATACCCAAGCGGTCAACCACTTTATAAAAGAATATTGATAAAGCATCCAGCGGTTTGCGGATTACCGCATCATACAATTCATCTATATAAAATTTATGATAAGATAAGTTGGTCAATACCGGGCGTTCTTCGGTATCTGAAACCGGAAGATCTGCTTTTTTAACGTATTTGCTGTATGCATATATTAAAGCGACAATTGCCCCTAAAACAGATACCGCCATTAACGTCCATTCGGTATTTTGTGGTAAGGCTCTTTCGCCCATTATCTTGGCTGATTTTTCAAAAACAGGGGCCAGAAAATGCTCCAATTCATGACGGCCGCCTAATGATTCGGGGACACCTATAAAACCGCCAACTGCTGATAATATCGCTAAAATGATCAACGGAATAGTCATTGTTGATGGCGACTCATGTAAATGATGTTCCTGCTCATGCGTACCGCGGAACTTTCCGTAAAAAGTAAGGTACAGCATCCTGAACATATAAAAAGAGGTGAACATGGCTGTAATTACACCCACTACATAAAAAGTAGTACTGTGCATAAAGGCATGTGCTAAAAT
>DASWOZ010000136.1:0-4499 GCA_036398535.1 Mucilaginibacter sp.
TATACCAAACCCAAACTGCCATACCTGGTTACGAAAATCGGGTATATAAGCGTTGTTACTACTGGTTTGGTTCAAATCTATCATATACCTGGCATGCAGGTCAAACTGGCGGGTAATATCAAAACTTACGCCAATAACGCCATCAATAAAAGTGTTGTTACCATTATAGTTATAATCGTTTTGATGGGTTACCACAAACCCGTTATCAAATGAGTTATTTGATGATACCAGGAACGATACCTGTGGGCCAATTAAAAAATTAAAGCCCGGGCCAACTTTAAATTTAGCCAGTAAAGGCACATCAATAAAGTTATAACGCTGGGTAAAGTTCCCGTCGGTAGTTTCGGCAAAGTAACCTTTTTGTGAGTACAATACTTCTGGCGCGAATGAGAAATTGGCAACAATAGGCACGTCAAGCGTTAAACCTGCATTAAAGCCGGCAATGGTCCCTGTACTATAATAAGAGTTATAAGCATCAACGGTATTGGCAACGTTAAGCCCCGCAGTTAAACCTACTTGTACCTGGCCAAAAGGCTGTTGCGGGCGTCTTTGCACGCGGCGGTAACGGGGCCTTTGCGGTGCGTTCGGGTCATAATACTGGGCGCTAACTGAACCTGCAAACAGCAGGAAAAGAGCTAATAAATGGATTTTTTTCATACGTGTGTGAATTTAGCTATAGTACATAGAACAAAAGTTTTTAAAAAGGTTTATTCTCTACATCAACTTTTTTACTATTTCTATAAAAATTATGCCATACTGGGTGCATATGTTTGTTGTTGAGGGCGCCGGTATCTTAGGGCGTACAGGCATAATCATTATTTTTTTAGTATTATTGTTAAAATGAAACGCGTATTCTCCAACCTAACCTTTCAGGTACTTATCGCCATTGTTTTAGGCATAATTGTGGGCCTGTATTTTAAATCATTTGCGCCAACCGCGCAGCTTATCAGTAAAACGTTTATCAGCTTAATTACCATGCTGATTGCGCCTATTATATTTTTCACCATCGTACTCGGCATTGCCGGTATGAAAGATATGAAAAAAGTGGGCAGGGTAGGTGGCAAGGCACTGTTATATTTTGAAATAGTGACCACCTTTGCCCTTATTATTGGCGTAACCGTAGCCAACATAGTAAAGCCGGGTGAAGGCTTTGTGAGCCATGTAACTGCTGATACTTCAAAACTGGCCGTATATCAAAAAGCGGCGGCCGAAATGCATTGGGGCGATTTTATAGCCCATATTGTACCTGGCAATGTGTTTGATGCTTTTGACAAAGGCGATATTTTGCAAATACTGTTTTTTGCCATATTATTTGGCTTTGCCTTAAGCCGTATGGGCGATACCGGGCAGGTAGTTGTTAATCTGTTTGAAAAACTATCGCAGGTGTTTTTTGGTATTATGAAAATAGTGATGCGGGTGGCACCTATAGGCGCTTTTGGTGGGATGGCTTATACCATTAGTACTTATGGCATTAAAACGCTGCAGCCATTGGCTTTGCTTATGGTGTCAGTATATATTACCATGATCCTGTTCATATTTGTGGTGCTCAACATTATTTGCCGCCTGTACAAATTCAGTTTATGGGAATACCTGAAATACATTAAAGAAGAAATATTGATCGTTTTGGGTACATCTTCGTCAGAGCCGGCATTACCTGCTATGATGGAAAAGCTGGAAAAGTTTGGCTGCTCACGGTCGGTTGTGGGGCTGGTTATCCCGGCAGGTTATTCATTTAACCTGGACGGTACTACAATATATTTATCTATGTCGGTTATATTTTTAGCGCAGGTGTTTCATATCCCATTAACGCTGGAGCAGCAACTGGTTATTATAGGTATATTAATGATCACTTCAAAAGGTGCGGCGGGCGTTACCGGAAGCGGCTTTATTGTATTGACATCTACACTGGCGGCTATTAAAGTTATACCTGTTGAGGGGGTGGCGATATTGCTGGGAGTGGATAGGTTCATGTCTGAAGCGAGGGCCATAACCAACGTAATAGGTAACGGGATAGCTACTATTGTAATTGCCAAAAGCGAGAAGGAATTTCATCCGTTGAAAGGTGAACTAAAACATATATGAAACAAACTACACCTAAATTTATTTATATACCATGAGCTCAAAAATATATTACCTGTATTTTTTTATTGTAGCCGGTTTGTTGGTTTTACTGGCCGGATATAATTATTTAGGGGGACATAAAGAAGGATATACTTCTATTATATTTGACTTGGTAATTGCTTTAATTCTCTTTTACCGTGGCTACCGGGTGTATAAAGCCAAGAAGGATCAAGAGTTGATGTAATAGATTTATTATTAATTATTTAGGCGAAGTATAAAATCTGTTAACATAAAGATAATATACACTTAATAAGTTGATAACATATCTTTGTGACAATGACCAAACCCATGAAGAAAACAACAACAAAAGCCGGAGCTAAAACTGCCCGCAAGGCAATTGAACTAAGCCTGATAACTGAATTAAAACAAGTAACCGAAAAATTAGGTGAAGGAACTAAGAAACTAACCAGAAAAATTGAAAAAGGTTCAAAAAGGTTAGCCAAAAAATTAGCTAAAGAATTAAAACCTGTTAAAGCAGCCAAACCCGCAAAAGAAGCCCAGGCCCAAAAAGCGGAAGTACCAGCAAAAACTGAAGTGAAAACTGCTGCACCTGCTAAAGTTGCTGCAGCCCCTGCAAAAGAAGTTGCAAAACCTGTAAAAGCTACTGCAACTACAGCAAAACCAAAAGCCGCTGCAACTACAGCTAAAGCAGCTCCGGTAAAAAAATAAAAAATATTGTCATTGCGAACTGGCCCTGTATAAGGGGCAGTGCGGTGAAGCAATCTCGTCGCTATATAATAAATAGAACCGAGGAGATTGCTTCGTCGCTTTTGCCGCTATGCTGCTTCTGGCAATGACATGGTTTATAGAGATAGGATTTTTCCTCTTATTTCTGCATTACCATTACACCATTCATGAGTACAGTGCTTCCGCCATCGGCTACAATGTTGTAAACCTTTTGCACACCACCACCTTGTTCAGATTTTTGCAGTACGGTAAAAGTTTCATATTTGCCTTTATCATTCAGGCAAAGTATCTGTTGGCCAATGGTAATATCGCCCATTTTAAAACTGCCATCCTTAGTCATCATCGGGTGATTTGGGGTAGCTTTAAGCACTTTTGTATTTAACGCCACGTTTATACCGTTAGCAGTATTGATCTGTTTAGCAGCCACTAAAACGAGTTGTGTCAATGCGTAGTTTTTGGCTTCATGTGTAGTCAGTTCTTTTACTTTAGTAGCAGCAGATAAATGGGTAACCGGGTTAACAGTTATCACTTCATCACCGCTTTTAACGTCTTTCAATAATTTTTTAGCGCCATTGCTCATAGTAACTTCTTCATCACCAGGGAAACAAATATCGTTACCGTAAGTAGCTGCTTCATCTTTCATATCCTTGCCATTATTTAACACTTTAAATTGCTGAAAAGCCATCTCTTTTGAAAGCACGTAAGACAGCTTAAGTATGAAGTTCTTTTCTACTTTGTTAATATTATCAATATCATTAAAGTATTTATCCCAAACTTTAGCATCGGCAGTAAAATCAGGCACAACAGCTGTATATTTTTTACCGGTTTCGCTGGTGTAAAAAACTTCCAGACCTATTTCTTGCATACCTTCTTTAGCCACCAACTTGTAAAGATCAATACGTTTCTTTAGGCCATCACTGCCGGTTATAAAATAAGGCTTACGGCCTTCATAGCGGTCAAGCACATAGGCATTGTCAAACTTAACGTAGGTGTCTTTGTCAAGGTCGGCAATGGTGTAGGTTAAAGCCTTGTCATACTCGGCCATAGTAAGCGGCCTTGGGTTAACGGTTTTTTGTGCCTGGCAAATACCGGCAGTATAAAGTGTACAAATAGTAAAAAGTAACTTGCGCATTGGGTTATTATTGAATTTATAATATGTTAAAGCCTTTCATATCCATGCAGATATGAAAGGCTTTTATAAAAATAGTATTATGATAATTGTTTAAATGCATCGGCAAAGGCTTGCATTTCATCCATACGGCCAATGCTTACACGGCAATATTCTTTGCCATTGTAGCTCCAGGTACGGATACCTACACCACGGTTACCCATTTCAGTACTAAATTTGCGGCCTTCCATTTTAATAGGGAATAACACAAAATTGGCAGATGAAGGGATATAATCGTAACCTTCTTTTTTCAAGGTAGCATAAAGGAAATCTTTAGATGCCAATGTTTTTTTCAATGCATCCTGTAAAAATTCAGTTTCCTGGTAAGCAGCTACTGCTGCAGCTAAGGTAGTTGCTGATAATGCCATATTGCTTGATGTGTATTTGCTGATGGCCGCAAGCGTTTCGGGCTGCCCTACAAAGTAACCGCAGCGCAAACCGGCAAAACCGTAAAGTTTTGAGAAGGTGCGGGCCACAATTACATTTTGGCCGGCTTTTACTGCGCCCATCAGCGTAATTTCCT
>DASWOZ010000137.1:0-6316 GCA_036398535.1 Mucilaginibacter sp.
ATGAACTAAAGTTAATCCACTCACCCAAATTAATATAGCGGCTTTTATCATTTAGCTTAATATCCAGCGGCAGGTGCCGGTGCCCAAATACCAGGTAATCATAAAACTTTGTCTGCAACAGTTCGCGGCTGTAAATTACCAGCCATTCCTGTTCCAGTATTTTTCTGGTTTTATTATCTTTATTAGCAATACGGCTATGTGCCGACCAGTAATTGGCTATACCCACGCCCAAATTAGGGTGTAAGCGTGCAAACAGCCATTGGCACAATGGGCTACGGAATATTTTCTTTAAAATTTTATAATTATTATCACCCGGGCCAAGGCCATCACCGTGGTGCAGGTAAAACTTTTTGCCGTTACGTTCTATTTCCAGCTCGTTAGTAATAATGGTAGCACCCAGTTCGCGTTCAAAATAATCAAACATCCACATATCATGGTTGCCCTTAAAAAAGTATAGTTTGATACCGGCATCTGTCAGTTGGGCCAGCTTCCCCAAAAAACGAATGTATCCTTTGGGCACCACGGTTTTATACTCAAACCAAAAGTCAAATACATCACCCATTAAAAAAACTTCGGCAGCATCGGCTTTTATGCTATCCAGCCATTGCACCAGTCTGTCTTCGCGCTTACGGCTTCCCTCATAGCTGCCGGCACTTAAATGAAAATCAGACGCAAAATAAAGTTTGTTCCCTATAGCCATACCGCGTCAAAAGTACGTCCAGATGTGCGGATATGCAAATGTGCGGATATGCAGATTATACGGATTAGTAATTGATGAAAGCTATTAATATATGGCCGAATATTTATATGACCATATTACTTAAAACAAAGCAGGCTTCCCATAATTGAAAAGCCTGCTTTGTTTATATATTTATACGTTAATTATGGCCTGCCATGGTCATTATGTCCATGATCGCCGCCACGGTCACCGGGGCCTCTGCCACCTTGATGGCCCCTGTCTCCACCTGGGCCCCTGCCGCCGTCATGACCTCTATCGCCACCCGGGCCTCTGCCTGGTCCACGATCCCCATTCCAATGATTGCGGTATTTTTGATCGCGGCTATCGCGAATAATTTGCTGTCCGCCACGTCCTCTAAAGCCTGCATATCTTGTTCTGATAGCTGCATGATTTTCCCATGGGTTACGTTGGTTAACTACTACTTTATAACTATGGTAAGGATCATAATGATACCTTGCCGGTAAAACCCCTGCATGTATCCATGCGTTATTTTCATAGTACACGTATTGGTGTGCAGGCACATCATAATAAGCATCAATATCAGGCATGTAATAATAATCTGCACGGTCATAACCAACCGGGCCCCAATCTGGCTGGCTGCCAATGTTAAAGCCTAAATTAATTCGCAATTGCGCATCGGCTGATCTGTAGGTTAGGCTGCTAATTAATATAGCGGCACAAAAAAGTATCTTCTTCATAATTGTGTTAATTTGCAGGTATGACAGTTTATAGGATAAATAGTTTATTTTGTATTTGAACGGATGATGATCTGTTAAACAAAAAACGGCTTTTCAATATCTGAAAGCCGTTTTTTGATAAAAAATAATTTTCAGTTACGGTCTGCCATGGCCACGATCATTATGTCCTTTGTCGTTACCACGTCCGTGGTCATTTCCACGGCTTGGGCCACGGTTGTCGCCCTTCCAGTGGTTAGCATATTTTTTATCGCGGCTATCGCGAATGACTGCCTGGCCGCGGTGGCCTTTATATTTCGCGTATTTAGCCCTTATACTTGCCTGATTTTCCCACGGGTTACGTTGGTTAACTACCACTTTGTACCCGTTATACAAATCATAATTGGCATATCGCGGGGGTAAAGCATTTGCGTGTATCCATGAATTGTTTTGCATATAAACATATTGATGGGCAGATACATCATAATAAGTATCAATATCCGGCATATAATAATAATCGGCATGGTCATAACCAACAGGCCCCCAGTCTGGCTGGCTGCCTATATTTAAACCCAGGCTAATGTGAATTTGTGCAGTGGCAGGCTTGTAAGTTAGGGAAACCAATAAAATGGCGGCACAAAAAATAATTCTTTTCATGATTGTTTTTAATAAGTGAATAAAATAAATTGTTTAGTTTTTACATTTAAGTAAGCTTTGCTTCGCGGCGTATTCAAATGTAAAAACATTATTATTAGCCCGGATTAACAAACTGTTAAATATGAACTGGTATTGTAACAAAGAATATAATGTATTGTTTTTTCAGTAATACGCAAAATAAAATTAAAGAATATACAACTATCTGCAACCTAACGCCGTATACCAACCCGGTTGGTTGCCATAAATTAATAAAATCGTTTGGATAGCCGGAAACTTAATGGTTTCCGGCTATTTTTATGACTAGAGCAGCAATAAATTATTGCTCGTCTTTATCCGCGTCCTTATCGGCCTTGGCACCTGCCATAGCCAATACGGGCTTACCAATAACTTTATAATTGCCGTCGCCTTTTAATATAGCGGCCAATTGTGGCTTGTCCTGCATGGTTTTTACCGCACGTGAAAGCTCTTTATCATATTTAAAATTGGTTTCATACCTGCCCTTATCAAAATAATAGCGCGATATGATCTCGCTTTCCAACACTTGTTTAATTTCGTCTTTATGCTGTTGCAGATCGTTCTTTTTGCTGCTTGCTAACTTTGCTTTTAAATTATCATATTCAGCCTGTATTTCTGTAAACTCCTTATCCTTGGTAGCCACGGTTTTTAAACTGGTCAATATCTTTTCGGTAGTAGTACTGTATGTATAATTCTTAGTAGCCAAAAACTTTACAAAATCTTCATAATCCGCATCGGTTAAAGCAAAACTGCGGGCATCTGTAATTTTTGAGTGAGCGTTCCGGTATTTTGTGGCGTAGTCAAACAGCAATAGCTTACCTATTAACGTTTGTGTAACCGGGGCAAATTTTTCAGGCTGAATAAAAATATCCGGGTAAATGCCACTGCCATCATACACCGAACGGCCATCCTTAGTTTTAAATTCATGAATAAGCGAATCCGCAACCTTTACTACGCTGCCGTCATCTTTACGGTGCGTATAGTCAACCTCTTGTATACAACGGCCCGATGGTACATAATATTTGGCAATAGTTATTTTTACCAGGCTGTTAAATGGCAGCGGAAATGCCTGTTGCACCAACCCCTTACCATAGCTGCGTTGCCCAATAATTACCGCGCGATCCAGATCCTGCAAGGAGCCTGCTACAATTTCTGATGCAGAAGCCGAGCGGCTGTTAACTAATACCACCAATGGCAAATCAGGCGCCAACGGATCGGCCATGGTATTATAGGTATAATTTTTATCCTTTACTTTTCCCTTTTGCGATACTACCTCTACATTTTTTTGCACAAACAGGTTCACAATTTTCACCGCTTCCTGCAATATGCCCCCACCGTTTGAGCGAAGATCTAATATGATGCCATTAGGATTATTCTTTTTTAGAGCAACCAGGGCATTGGTCACCTCGTCTGCCGAGTTTTCTAAAAACCTGTCCAGCTTAATATACCCCATATTACCATCAACCATACCATAATAAGATACATTGGGCTGTTTGATCTCATCGCGGGCTAATACCTTTTCTGCAGGTTGGGCCTCAGTTTCTCGTTTAACCAATAATTTTATAGTAGCCCCTTTTGAACCTTTAAGTAACTGGCTTACCTGGTCGTTATTCTTGCCTTCAAGCGATATGTCATTTATTTTTAGCAACTCGTCGCCCGGGCGAATATCTGCTTTTTGAGCCGGATACCCTTCAAATACCCCAGACACATAAATTTTCTTTTCCCTTACAAATATGCTGGCGCCAATGCCGCCATATTGGGTACTTACATAGTGCAGCTTATAATCTTCAATTTCCGATTCGGGTACAAATTCGGTATACGGGTCCAGATTATCCAGCATGGCATCGGCCCCGGTCTTTATCATTTTGGCCGAATTGATGTCATCCACGTAATTAATATTTACCTCTTTATATAAAGAGGCAAAAACCTCCAGGTTTTTTGAAATCTGGAACAGATCGTCATCAAAACTCCATATGGTTAGGGCCAGCATCAGGATACCGGCAGATACGATCAGTTTTTTATATTTTTTTATCATTGCAAGCGCGTCCTCAAATTGATCAGTAAAATATAAAACTACAAAAAACTGTTATAGTTTTATATAACTTAACTCAATTTACAGCCTATTATTGTCAATATTTACCAAAGCTTTTTGCAGGGTAAATACCACATACTTCCTGTCGCGGTTAACCAGTTCCATTATACGGGAAATCAGGCTATCTTCCTGCCCTTCAGAATATTGCAATTGCTGATCGGTTAAATGGTTATATTTTCTTTGTATTTTAATCTTAATTCTTTCCCACTGCTTATTAGTGATACTGATCTCTGCCATTTGATTTAATGTTTTCACAAAAATATAAAAAATACAATGTGCCTGTTGATTATGGTATAGCTATTGTTAAACTTTTACGGATTGTTTACATCCAATCCAATTATACATTATAAAACTAATTAAAAACTACTATGAAAAAGTATCTATTGAGCGCGGCATTACTGGTAGCAGTAAGCATTAGCGCGAAAGCACAGTTTAATTTAGGTATAAAAGGCGGGGTTAACTACTCTACCATAAATTCTGATAATTTGCGTAGTTCAAGCGTTGCCGGTTACCAGGCCGGTTTATTTGCACGTATTGGCGGCGGCCTTTACCTACAACCAGAAGTTTATGTAAGCAGTTCGGGCGGAAAGTTCAACTCGAACGACAATACCTACAGGGGCAAGGTTACTTTCACCAACTTAAATGTACCGGTATTGGTAGGCTTAAAGTTTGGCCCTCAAAATTTGAATTTCAGGATAATGGCGGGTCCGGAGTACATTGCCAGGCTGAGCCAGAATGATAACCTATCCGGTAATTTCAATGCGGCTTACAACAACTTTGGCAATGCTTATAAAAATAACATGCTGGGTTACCAGGCTGGCGTAGGTGTCGACATTGGCCCAGCAACGGTTGACTTGCGTTACCAGGGTGATTTTGACAATTACAATAATGCCTATAACCAGCATCAAAATTTATGGGCTTTGAGTGTTGGGTTTAAAATACTGTAAGCCTGATTGAAGATATTCCAAAGGTTGAATAACTTAATGCCCCGGTTTTGCCGGGGCATTTTTTGTTTATAGAATACTGGAAAGAGAAAGTATTAATAGCTTTATAGCATAACATTAACATTCATTATTTGATAGTAATAGCCGATTATTCAGAATTATAAAACCGTATAAAACAAGCAAAGCCCCTGATGGGCAGGGGCCTTTGCTAACCAATTATAAACCTAAATTATGAGAAGAGCTGTAGGAGAAGGGGTCGAACCTTCACGAAGTGGTTATTCTTATTGCTAAGAGTTTCCCAAATTCTTCGCCACCGCGACAAGGAGGTGTGTCTGCCAAAAATTTCACCATCCTACATTTTCATTTATTAAATACACATCGCGTGTATTAGCTGTTGGGGAAGGATTCGAACCTCCACAGAGTGGTTAGCCCGCTTCGGGTTTCCCAAATTCTCCGCCACCGGGACAAGGAGGTGTGTCTGCCAAAAATTTCACCACCCAACATTGTTTTTCTTTAAAGAACGATAAGCTTTTTGTCAATTGCTTAGGACAAATTTAATAGACCTATCAATTCCTTGCAAATATTTCAACAAAAATATTTTATTTTTATTAAATTTTTATTATTCTTGTATTTCAATAACGATATTAAAATTTATGCCTCAAAGAAAAGCCCTAAATTCAGAAATTGATAATCTGGATATACAGATTTTATCCATTTTAATGAAAAATGCCACTACCCCTTATACCGAAATCGCTAAAGAACTCATCGTATCAGGCGGAACCATCCACGTGCGTATGAAAAAGTTGGAAGAATTGGGTGTAATTAAAGGTGCAAGTTTAGAAGTGGACCCGCAAAAACTTGGTTATGATATAACCGCCTTTCTTGGAATATTCCTCGAAAAAGGTTCACAGTATAATGATGCTGTAAAGCAACTTAAAACTGTAAAAGAGATTGTTGAACTACACTACACCACGGGTAGCTACAGTATTTTCGCCAAAATCATTTGTCATGATACCACGCATTTGCGCGAAGTATTAAATGAGCAGATACAAGGAGTAAAAGGTATTCAGCGTACAGAAACCTTTATTTCATTAGAAGAAAGCATTAAAAGACAGATCACTTTGGAGTAACTTTTACTAACCAAACATTCCTCTTTTTAATATATTATTTGTCATTGCGAGGAGCAGCAAGGCAT
>DASWOZ010000138.1:0-3735 GCA_036398535.1 Mucilaginibacter sp.
TTTAGCATTAACCGCATACAGGTTTGCACCGCATGAATATAAAATGCGTTTATCCCCGCCGTTTTTCCAATAGGTAACGCCACGATTGGTATTAAAGCGCTGTTCGTCTTTTTTAGGCTCAAATTTCCAGAGTTGTGCCCCCGTTTCAGCATTAACCGCGAATAGTTTAAGCTCGGGTGTGGTGCCGTACATAATGCCTCGTATAACAATAGGCTGGCATTGTATAGCTTTGGGATCATCTTTTAGCTTGGTGTTTTTATCAACAGGTTCGGCAGCATTATACATCCAGGCTATTTTCAAATTCTTCACGTTTCCGGCATTGATCTGGTTTAACGGAGAATAGCGGTTGCCTTCAGAATTACCACCGTAAGTGGGCCAATCCTTCCCGGTTTGTATGGGTTCTTCGGCAGGTTTACAGCCGGCAATCAATAACAAGCCAAGGGCAAAAAGTGTTAATAATCTTTTCATGGGTTATAGGTTAGTTAACTTGGGTAGTGGGTATATCCATTGCACGGGCGTATTTTGCCGCGCCTTTATCAACCACCCGTATATTTTTAAATTGTGCGGAATACTTTTCGTTTTCGGGTTTGTTTTGCAGGTAATGCAGTTTTAAGGCGATATAGCCTTTAGTGTATTTATTATTCAGCATATTGGTAATAGGCACACCGTTTATCCATACTTTAATATTGTTGCCAATAGCTTCGATCCTGAAATGGTTCCACTGCATGTTTTTAAATGCGGCGCGGGCACGGTCGTCATGCTCAATAGTATAGAACCAATGGTAGCGGAAGTTTTTATCATCACCAAAATCGTCAAATACAGATCCATTCCACATTCTTTCCGGATGCGGATCCAGTTTTACTTGGTAACCTTGCAGGCTAACTAAGCTATCGGGCGTATCTACACAGCGCAGCATAATACCCGAGTCATATATGGTGTCTTTTTTGACATCCAATTCCAATATAAAATCGCCAAATTTTTCATCGGTACGGATGTAAGCATGGCGATGCGTATTAGCTGTCATATGGATAATAAAGCTGCTGTCGGCTACGTGAACGTTAGCAATTTTTTCAACTACCGTCCAGCCTTGCATGTCCTTCCCGTTAAAAATACTTTTCCAGGCTTTAGCCGGTTGTGCCTGAACCTTTGGTATTAAAAAGAGTAAGGTCAAGACAATAAGTAGTATGTAATAGATAAGATATTTTTTCATCAAATTAGTTTATATGGCCCAATACCTTCATTTGGTGAATAATGACATAGGGCGTGATTAATATTAAATTAGGCAACTATTGGTTTGATAATGTACTGAAAAAGAGATTCCAGCAATTCAAAATGTAATTTGGGAAAAGATTTTAGTTAATGCAAGCAAATAGTTGTAACCGATTACATTATTTAATTAAAAGCAAAACACTTTTTTATTGGTTTATCAAAAATGAACCTTTTGTTTGAAATATTTGGACAGGGAAAAGACTTAAGCATACAGCAAATGTGTTGCAGGGGAGTAGTGATTTTTTTAATTGCCCTGATCTTAATAAGAGTATCCGGACGACGATCTTTTGGAATACGTACGGCGTTAGATAATATCATTCTGATTTTATTAGGAGCTACTTTGAGCCGTGCCGTAGTAGGAGCATCACCGTTTGTACATGTAATTATTACCTGTTTTGTAATTGTTTTATTGCACCGGATATTTGGATGGCTAATTGTGAAAAGCAAAAAGCTTGGAAAGATAATAGAGGGTAGTAAAATATTGCTTTTTGATAATGGCCATTTCATTAAAAAAAACATGGAAAGGGCATTAGTATGTGAAGCAGATATTATGCAGGGAGTTAGAAAGTCTGCATTGACCGAAGATATGACCGGGATTGACAAGGTGTATATTGAACGCAACGGAGAAATAAGCGCAATTAAAAAATCTAATAACTGACTGCTGAGCCTTACAGCAAATTAAATTGAGCTTTTAAGCAAACCTATCCAGTTTATACAATAATAACTTTGTATCAAATAAATAATTAAAGTTATGACAACAAAAGTTTGGTTTATTACAGGCAGTTCCCGCGGATTGGGACGTAATCTTACAGAAGCAGTACTAGCAAAGGGCGATAAAGTTGCCGCAACCGCCAGGGATACAAAAGCATTGGACGACCTGGTTGCAAAATACACAGATCAGATCTATCCGGTACAATTAGATGTTACTGACTATGATCAGGTTCATAAAGCGGTTGCCGATGTAATAGCTCATTTTGGTAAAATTGATGTATTGGTAAACAATGCCGGGTTTGGCATCATTGGTGCAGCCGAGGCATTTACAGATGAGCAGGTACGCAGTCAATTAGAAACTAATCTATATGCGCCTATTGAAATTACACGTGCAGTATTGCCTTATATGCGCAAACAACGCTCGGGCCGTATATTGCAGATCAGTTCAGTGGGAGGCAGAGTAGGTAATGCAGGTTTAACAATGTACCAGGCAGCTAAATTTGGTTTAGGTGGTTTTAGCGAAGCATTGGCAAAAGAAGTAGCCCCAATTGGTATACACGTAACCTGTGTAGAGCCCGGCGGATTCCGCACCGATTGGGCGGGAGCGTCCATGACCTACGCACCACATGTAGAAGGTTATGAAGCAACTGTTGATCAACGCGTGAACTTTTTCACAAGCGGCAACTTTGTTCCGATGGGTGATCCTGAAAAGGCGGCTAAAGTAATGGTTGACCTGGCAGAACACCCTGAGCCGCCTATACACCTGGTATTAGGCAGCGAAGCAATTGGTATATTAAAACAAGCAGATAAGGACCGAAGCGCGGAAATGGAAAAATGGTTGCCGGTAAGCCTCTCTACAGACCATGACGAGGCTGAAAATTTTTTAGATTCAGCGTTGGGTAAATCGTTCATTAAATCATAAATAAAATCAAATTTGGCTAACTAAAAAGGTATAACTTTGAAGTATGAATTATTTTGATTTTTATGGTATTCCCGAATCGTTTAATCCCGATCAGGCAGCATTGAAAAAGAAGTTTTACCAATTAAGCAAACAATACCATCCCGATTTTTATGCAAACGAAGATGATGCTAAACAGCAGGAAATATTGGAGCTATCAACCATAAATAATAAGGCTTACCAGGCACTATCCGACCCGGCAAAGGTGTTAGAATACATTTTAAGGCTGCATGAACTGGTATCTGAAGGAGCAAAACCACAGCTGCCCGGAGATTTTTTGATGGAGATGATGGATCTTAACGAGCGTTTAATGGAAGTGGAAAATAAGGAAGACTTAGGGCAAATAACTGCCGAAGTGCTTGCTATTGAAGGGGATATAAATGAAGAGTTAGCCGCACTGATAAAAGACTATGAGCAGTTGAACGACACCACTAAGGAAAGCCGTTTAAATGATATTGCAAATATTTATTATAGGCAAAAATATTTATTGCGTATTAAAGAGAGTTTAGATACATTTGCATCCCGCTTCTGAGAACTTGAATCCACTCTCAGAAAAAGAATAAGCCCAGCTGGCGGAATTGGTAGACGCGCTGGTCTCAAACACCTGTGGGAAACCGTGCCGGTTCGACTCCGGCGCTGGGTACAAAGCCTCGATAGAAATATCGGGGCTTTGCTGTTTTATCAGGATAAATGTGGCAGAAATATTTGCAAATTATTTCTATTCAAAAAGTGTACAGCCACCTACAACCCCGCAAGATATTCTTCCACCTCAGGAGAAATATGCTTTTGGAAGCGCT
>DASWOZ010000139.1:0-2877 GCA_036398535.1 Mucilaginibacter sp.
TAATTGCGGCCGCAAGGGCCCAGCAATCTGCTGTTGAAAGCAACTATACTGAAAATAAGAAGGCGCCGGCAGCTACTGCCGATAAAACCCGTAAAAGAATCCGCACTGTTAAAAGCAGTACCGAACCACGTGTAGAAGTGCCTTTAGATGATACTAATCTGTTTGACCTGCAGGATGATGAGCCGCAACAAGCCGAAGAGCTTGAAGATGCACCCGTAGCAACCGAAGCTGTAAGTGAACAACAGCAGGAAGGTGAAGTTGCCCCAAAAACTGAAGATAATAATTTACCCGCAGCGCGCCCTCAAAAATTTGAGCGCCGGGTAAACCAAAATACCGGTAACGGCCAGCAAAAAAGCCAGGAACCGGCTATAAATCTTGATTTTGATAACGTTATTGTAAATGAAGGCGTATTAGAAATTATGCCTGATGGTTACGGATTTTTACGTTCATCAGATTATAACTATTTAACTTCTCCTGATGATATTTATGTATCACAGTCGCAAATAAAATTATTTGGCTTAAAAACCGGCGATACGGTTCGCGGCAGCATTCGTCCGCCAAAAGAAGGCGAAAAATATTTCCCTTTGGTACGTGTGGAAGCTATTAATGGCCGTATCCCTGCCGAAGTGCGTGACCGCGTACCATTTGATCACTTAACACCACTTTTCCCATCTGAAAAACTAAGCTTGTTTACAGATGCGGGTAATTACTCAACCCGTATTATGGACCTGTTCTCGCCAATTGGTAAGGGGCAGCGCGGCTTGATTGTGGCACAGCCTAAAACAGGTAAAACCATGTTGTTGAAAGATGTGGCTAACGCGATCGCTAAAAATCACCCGGAGGTATATTTGATTATTCTGTTGATTGACGAACGTCCGGAAGAGGTAACAGATATGGCCCGTAGTGTACGTGCCGAAGTGGTATCATCAACTTTTGATGAACCGGCAGAGCGCCACGTAAAAATTGCCAATATTGTTTTAGAAAAAGCAAAACGTATGGTAGAATGTGGCCATGATGTAGTTATTTTATTAGACTCTATCACCCGTTTGGCCCGTGCTTATAATACCGTTGCGCCTGCGTCAGGTAAAATATTATCGGGTGGTGTTGATGCCAATGCATTACACAAGCCTAAGCGCTTTTTTGGCGCCGCGCGTAACATTGAGGATGGTGGCTCATTAACCATTATCGCAACCGCGTTAACAGAAACCGGATCGAAAATGGATGAGGTTATCTTTGAGGAATTTAAAGGTACCGGTAATATGGAGCTGCAACTGGATCGTAAATTATCTAATAAACGTATATTCCCTGCTATTGATATTACCGCTTCAAGTACCCGCAGGGATGACTTGTTGCTTGATCGCGATACCTTACAGCGAATATGGATACTGCGTAACCACTTAGCTGATATGAACTCGCAGGAAGCGATGGAGTTTTTACAGAGCCAGATACGCGGCACAAAAACCAACGAGGAGTTTTTAGTGTCTATGAATTCATAGTTAGTGGATTAGGTTGATTGAGTTATATTGGGTTGATTAAGTTGAATAATATTTATAACAACTTAATCAACTTAATTAACTAATTATTGTTGATTATTTAATTTAACAGTGATACCTTCATGCCAAAATGAAGAAGAGAGTAAAGAAACACCTTCCCAATGCTATAACCTGTGCTAATTTATTCAGCGGCTGTATAGGGATCGTTTTTGCTTTCCAGGGCAATTCAATAGTTGCGGCCTACGCTTTATTTCTGGCGGCTATTTTTGATTTTTTTGACGGGTTTGCCTCACGTGTATTACAATCATTTTCGGGCATAGGCAAGGATCTGGATTCGCTGGCAGACATGGTGAGTTTTGGTGTATTACCATCCGTAATTTTGTATGAATTGTTTTTACAGGCCCCGCAAGTGGGCAGAATAGGCAGTTATTTAAATTTCATTGCTTTTTTAATACCTGTATTCTCGGCGTTAAGGCTGGCTAAATTTAATTCTGATACCCGGCAGGCCGAAATATTTATAGGCTTACCAACACCGGCTAATGCCATTTTAATTGCATCATTCCCCCTTATTTTGCAGCAATATCCACAGGTATCCGTTTATATGTTAAACCCTTACGTTTTATCGGTATTTGTATTGGTAATGTGCGCTTTATTGGTAGCAGAAGTGCCGTTAATGTCCCTCAAATTTAAGAACCGCGATTTTAACAAAAATATTTATCGGTATTTACTGCTGTTGTTCTCGGCAATATTGATACTATTTTTTAAATTTGCCGCTGTACCGGTAGTCATATTTATCTATATCGGCTTATCAATAATTCAATTTAAAATAGCACATGATGAAGTTTCAGGCTGAAATAGACGTAATGCCCAAAAAAGAAATTCTTGATCCGCAAGGAAAAGCGGTAACAGGGAGCATGAAAAATTTAGGCCTGGCCGAAATTCAAAACATCCGCATAGGCAAACATATTTCGTTAGAGATTGACGCCGACAGTGCTGCAACCGCTAAGGCTAAAGTTGAAGAAGCTTGTAAAAATTTGTTAGCTAACCTGATAATGGAGAGCTATAGCTTTAAAATAGAGCAGCTTTAAAGCCGGGACTTTGCTTCAGACTTTAATTTTCTGAGCTTAATTGCATTTGCAGACAGCAAAACCTTGGCTTGATCAAATTTAGTAATAATATCAGCCGGATCCAGGCCACCTGCCTTACAACTTAATTCTATCCCCTGAATTAAAGCTTGTGTATTCAGCATTCCAAAAAAGCCCAGGGTAGATTTTAGCTTATGTGCCGATGCACCCGCTGTTGCCCAGTCTTTTTGTGCAATACTATCACTTATTACGCCCAATAACTCCGGCGTTTGTTGTAAAAACATGTCAATAGATTCTAC
>DASWOZ010000140.1:0-6747 GCA_036398535.1 Mucilaginibacter sp.
GCCGTTAATGGTAGCGGCCGCATAATCACTGCTTAAATAATAGGTTTGGCCTGCTTTTAGCGTGCCCTTGATGGCCCGCCCGTTTGACTTATTTTTAGAATTTAAGGTGTCCCCGTTCTGGATATAGCTCCCGGTATGAAATTCCTGCGCTGATATTTGAATTTGCTGGTCATTTGAGGACTTACTGCATGAATACAGGTATAATACCCCCAGCATCAGCATAAAGTAACGTTTGATATGGTTCATTGTTAGATTTTGTGTAAAGTAAGGTTTCCATTATTTAGCCTCGGTTAATAAAAAGTTAAGATTAGTAGTAAAATACCACTAAAGTCTTCAAATTATTTAGGAGGCTTTTTATTTCACATTTAAAAAACGCATAGCGCTAATAGCTGTTGTATAACTATAACATGAACACACAAACCCATGAAAGCTATTATCCTTAATGAATTTGGGCCGGTTACTAATTTGCAATTAGCCGACCTGCCAATACCTCAAATTAGCAACGGCCAGGTATTAGTGAAAGTAAGTTCCATCAGCATAAATCCTGTAGATGCTAAAAGCCGCGAAGGCAAAGGAGCGGCCGGCGGAATTAAAGAACGCCCCATCATCCTGGGCTGGGATATATCCGGCGAGGTGACTGAAAGTAACTCGCCCCGTTTCAAAAAAGGCGATGATGTTTTTGGCATGGTCAATTTTCCGGGGCATGGTAAAGCCTATGCGGAATATGTGGCAGCACAGGCTGATCACTTAGCCATAAAGCCGGCTAATATCAGTCATGATGAAGCGGCAGCGGCTTGTTTGGCAGCATTAACGGCATGGCAAAACCTAACGGAACATTACAAAGTAACCGAAGGGCAAAAAGTGCTCATCCATGCCGGATCAGGCGGGGTAGGCCATTTTGCCATACAGATTGCCAAATATTTGGGCGCTTACGTAATCACCACTTCATCAGCAGGCAATAAACAATTTGTATTAAGCCTGGGTGCCGATGAACATATTGATTATAAAGCCGTCAATTTTGAAGATGCAGTAAGCAACGTTGATTTTGTGCTGAATACCATGAGCAGTGATATTTCAGAACGTTCAATTGCGGTACTAAAACAGGGCGGGACACTTATTACTATATCATCCGGTATTAATGATGCCATTACAGAGAAAGCTAAATTAAAAGGCGTAACAGCATTGCATACTATGGTCAAGTCAAGCGGAAGCGACATGCAGCAACTGGCCCATTTGTTGGAAGATGGTAAGATGAGATCACATATATATGAAGTATTTGCACTGGAAGATATGGCAAAGGCGCATACGGCTATTGAAACAGGCAGAACGGTGGGCAAAATAGTAGTTAAACCGTAGGACTCCCGCTTATAGCAATTTCATTTTATTGCTTTTCATAAACAAAAGTTAAATTTGGACTATACATTTTTGTAAAAACAGAAGCCCATGACATTAGTAAAATCTTACGCTGCACAAGCTGCAGACAAACCGCTTGCTCCATACTCGTTTGAGCGCCGCGAACCGGAAGCTGACGATGTTGAAATTGAAATTTTATACTGTGGTGTTTGCCACTCAGATATCCACACGGCCCGTAACGAATGGGGCGGAACAATTTATCCCGCCGTACCCGGCCACGAAATTGTAGGTAAAGTTACCCGCGTTGGCAGTAACGTGTCCAGATTTAAAGCTGGCGACACCGTAGGTGTGGGCTGCTTTGTTGATTCGTGCGGTCATTGTTCAAACTGCAAAGATGATCTGGAGCAATATTGCGAAAATGGCCATACCCAAACTTACAATTCATTAAGCCAGGATAAAACCTATACTACCCTTGGCGGTTACTCCAGCCATATTGTAGTTACCCAACATTTTGTGCTATCCATATCTGATAAATTACCGTTAGAGAAAGTAGCGCCTTTATTATGCGCGGGTATTACTACCTACTCGCCATTGCGCCATTGGGGTGTAAAGGCAGGTGATAAAGTTGCGGTGGTAGGCTTGGGTGGCTTGGGCCATATGGCTGTTAAACTGGCTGCCTCTATGGGTGCCGAAGTTACCATGTTAAGCCGTTCTGCCAGTAAAGAAAAAGATGCTGCCGAACTGGGTGCTAAACACTTTAAGCTAACCACCAACCCGGATACTATGAAGGAACTGGCTAACACCTTTAACTTTATTGTAGACACGGTTTCTGCCGAGCATGATTATAATGAATACCTTGCCCTGTTAAAAACAGATGGCGTAATGATCGTGGTTGGCGCGCCGCCGCAATTGATCCCGGTTTCTGCCTTCCAGTTTATTATGGGCAGGCGTAGCCTGGTAGGTTCATTAGTTGGTGGTATTAAAGAAACCCAGGAGATGCTGGATTACTGTGCCGAACATAACATCACATCTGATGTAGAAATGATCAACATCAACAAAATAAATGAAGCCTATGAACGCACCTTAGCAGGTGATGTACATTACCGCTTTGTGATTGATATGGCTACTTTATAAATTCAGAAAATCACAGATAAAAAAGCCTTCAGATTAATTTTCTGAAGGCTTTTTGTTATATCCAGACGTTATTGAAATACGAAGCAATCCCTAATAAGATAGGCAGCGAAATTGCAGCTCGATTTGCAAGTGCAGAGATTGCCCCACCGCCAATTCAAGCGTCCACGCTTGAATAAATAAGCGTAAGATGCTTGTATTTGTAATTATCACTATCTTACAACCACAGAAAAACTTAAATGACCAACTATCTCAAAAACTATAGCGGCATTATCTGGCTTATTACCGGCATCCTGATAGGCAGTATAGCCGGTTTGGTATTTGGTAAAAGCGTGGAGGTGGTAAAGCCCATTGGTGATATATTTTTGAACCTGCTTTTTGTAGCGGTGATCCCGTTAGTTTTTTTCGCCATTGCATCTGCCATAGGCAATTTATGGAATGAGCAAAAGCTGAGCCGCATTTTAACCGTCATGTTCGCGGTATTTTTAGGGACAGTATTAATTGCTGCCTGCGTTACTATCGCGGCCATATGGCTGTTTCCGTTACACCAGCAGGCTACGCTAATTACACATACTGTAAACAATACAGGCAAACCACTATCCGGCGACCAGATAGCCCAACTATTTACCACCGGCGAATTTTATGAGTTGCTGTCGCGAAAAAACATGCTGGCCATGATCATTTTCGCCTTGCTTATTGGTTTCGGCACCTTACGGGCGGGTGAAACTGGCAAACCGTTTTGCCAGTTCCTAAATTCGGGCAATGAGGTATTTAAAAATGTATTTATATTGATTATGAAACTGGGGCCAATTGGCCTGGGCGCTTACTTCGCTTACCAGGTAGCCGAGTTTGGCCCGTCGCTTTTTGGCACCTATGCGCATATTATGGGTATTGGCTATGGTGTTAGCTTATTTTATTACATTGTATTTTTTAGCCTGTATGCCTTTATTGCAGGCGGTATTGGCGGTATAAAAAAATATTGGAAAAATAACATCATTCCGTCGGCTACCGCCGTAGGCACCTGCAGCAGCATTGCTACTATCCCTGCCAATTTGGATGCGGCAAAAAAAATGGGCGTTGCTGATGTGATTACCACTATCACCATACCATTAGGCGCCACCTTGCATAAGGATGGCTCAAGCGTTTCATCCATTTTAAAGATAGCCCTGGTATTCGCCATGTTTGGGCGTAGCTTTCATGGTATTGATGTAATAGCTGCTGCTTTAGGAATGACGGTGCTGGTAAGCATTGTAGAAGGCGGGATACCCAATGGGGGCTATGTAGGTGAATTGCTTTTTATCTCTGTATACGGTTTACCGCCCGAGGCTTTACCGCCCGCAATTGTGGTAGGCACCCTGATAGACCCGGTAGCTACCCTGCTCAATGCTACGGGCGATACCGTTGCCGCCATGTTAATTAACCGTTTTATAAACGGTAAAACAATTGAAACGTCCTGAAAAATTTAATAAACAGCAAAACGGCTCCTACACTTGTTCAATAAAAAAGGCAGAAAGATCAATCCCCCTGCCTTTAAATGCTTTAGTACGCTTTAATCTTATTGCAGGTAAGCAAACTTGTAACCTATACCTCTTACTGTTTGTAAATATTGCGGCGAATCGGGGTTAGCTTCAATTTTTTTGCGCAGGCGCACAATGTGCATATCCAGCGTACGGGTATTCACGTCGGCATTATAGCCCCAAACTTCCATCATCAGTTCTTCGCGGTTAATCACCTTATTTTTATTTTTCAAAAAATACAGCAAAATGCGGTTCTCTAATATGGTCAGCTCCACCTTGCGGCCATCCTTTATCAGCAAATGCGTATTAGGTAAATGTTCCATATTCGCAAATTGATAAGATTCGGGCTTTTCATTGTTTAATGAAAATTTGATCTTATTATCAATCAGCGCTACCAGCACATCCATGTTAAACGGCTTGGTAATATAGTCAGACACGCCAAAGTTATAGGCAGATATTTTATCAATATCCTGCTGTTTGGCGGTGGTCATAATTACCAGTTTATCAAACCCTTTGGCCCTGATGTTACTGCAAACTTCTGATCCTTGTTTGCCGGGCAGCATCCAGTCTAACAAAACAATATCAGGTTGCTCTTCCATAATCATGGTTTCCGCGTCATCGCCGTTACCTGCTTCTAATACTTTATAGCCTTCTGATTGTAAACGTTCAGCAACCAGGAAACGCAGGTTTTCATCATCTTCAACCAACGCTATCTTTATTTCTTTATTCATATCTTAATTTTCGTAAGGAAGTGTAACCCTAAACTCCGATCCCTGGTTAACTTTACTGTTAACGGTTATTTCCCCGTCCATAAAATTAACCAGTTCTTTACAAAATGCCAAACCAAGCCCAACACTTCCATTTTGGTTATATTGATTTTCTAATCTATAAAATTTTTTGAATATATTGTTTAATTCATTTTTAGGTATCCCAATTCCTTTGTCCCTGAATGAGAAAACAATGCTGCGTCTTTCTAAGGTTATATCTATAAAAAGCTCTTTATGATCGGGGTGCGAATATTTGTAAGCGTTCTCTATCAGGTTTTGAAAAATACTGCCTAACAGCACCGGGTCAGTATAAAAATAGGTGGCATCTTCTATATGATAATGCAGTTTAAAATCGGGGTATTTAATTTTAAACGTATCTATATACCCTCTTGCAAAAGCATCTACATTAATTTTATCTTTTTTAATAGTGATGGATTTATTTTCCAACTGGGTAAATGATAAAAGCTTGTTCATCAGCTCATTTAGCTTATCGGCTTCTTCATCTAAAATTTTACCATAATGTTTGCGCTGCCTGTCGGTAAGTTCACCATCGCCCTTTAAATTTGACCCGGCTATCTTTATTACGCTTACCGGGGTTTTAAACTCGTGTGTAAAATTATTTATAAAATCATACTGCAGTTTAAACAGTTTCAGATTAACATTTAGGTTACGGTAAATCAACCAGCCTATAACCATCACACATACATATATCAATAATACAATCCCGGCAACGGGCATAAACCTGCGGTTAATCTCGGTGGTTAGGTATGCTCTTGGCGAACTAAAATATAGCTTATAATCAGAAAAGGCTCCCGGCAGCGCTACTTCATCCGTGATAGTTTTATTACGATCAATATCCAACGGATCATAGATAACCTGTTCAATAGCGATAGTTTTATATAGTTCCGGATGTATATTCTTGATCTTTAATGAGTCCGGGTTAAGCGAAAAGGTCATCATATTTTGTTTGTATACTGATGAACTGTTACTTTTTTTAAGGCCATGATATATTTTCAGGTCTGCCGGCCTTGGCACATTTAAATAGCTTATTTTACCCGGTTTAATATCATAAAATGTCCTGAAATACTCTGCCTGTGTGGGCACCCGTGAAGTATCGTAAGCAGCAATATAGTCACCAAGCTTATCGGCCATGTGTTTAAAATCATCCATATCTACCGCGTTTTTAGCTTTGGCTACCAATAATCTGCCATGCCTTTTCCGGTATTCATAAATTGATTTTGGTGCAATACCAAAACTATTTTTCGCATTGTCTATTCGGTTTTGATTCCCTATTAATACTTCATAAAAAACAACTTTGTTTACAAAAGAATAGTCATGAAAAACAGAGTCAACATATTTACGCGCGGATGAAGTATCCAGTAATCCTTCATATAAGGTTATCTCAGGTATTTTATTCCCTAAAAAATCATAATAAGGGCTGGTAGTTAGTTTTAATACGTCATCTTTTTTTGCAGCAAATTCACTTTCAACGTTTTTGGCCGTCAAATCATAAGCAACAATCAACGCAATTACCAGCGTTACAGAGATTAGGATAAGGAAAGCAATGATTAAAGAAAAGTTTTTACGATAAACGTTTTTAGGTGCTTTCATAACCCAATCGGTTAATGTTTACCCTGTAAATGAGTATCCAGAAATTTCTCTATTTCGGTATACATTTCAATCCGGTTCCTACCTCTGAATGCGCCGCGTTCGTTAGCTTTTGGGATGTAAGTTATCGGTACACCGCGCTTTTTCAGTTCTAAAACAAACTGGCGTATTTCGCTCAAATTAGCGCGCGGGTCCTTGGTACTCTGGAAGATCAATAGCGGCGCTTGATCTTATCCGCATGAAACACCGGCGAAATGTCCTTTAACAGGTCGGCATCCTTTTCAGGGTCACCTACCTGCTCATACATTTTTTGTAATAACGGCTTTAAAAACGGAGGCACATCTTTTATATAAGTAAAAAAATTGATCAGC
>DASWOZ010000141.1:0-2523 GCA_036398535.1 Mucilaginibacter sp.
ACACATTCCTGGTATGAATATGCAGGTGGAAATGACGAAGGTTTACATCCCTGGAAAGGCGAAAGCAAAGTTAAATATTCAGGGCCTAAACCACCGTTCGATCATTTAAATACTGACGAGAAATACAGCTACCTGAAAACACCGCGCTGGAAAGGCCACGCAATGGAAGTTGGCCCATTGGCAAGGATGTTAGTAGGTTATGCGCACGGAAGGCCGGAATTTAAAGAAGTGGTTGATAAAGCCCTGAAAGATCTGGATGTTCCTATAGATGCTTTGTTTTCAACGCTTGGCCGTACAGCTGCACGCGGACTTGAATGTACCCTGACTGCTCAATGGGGGCTTGAGTTTTATGATCAGTTACTGGCCAATATTAAAAATGGCGACACGAAGATGGCCGAGATGAGCAAGTTTGACCCGGCAACATGGCCAAAATCGGCCTTCGGTGTAGGTCATACAGAAGCACCGCGTGGTGCCCTGGCACACTGGATAAATATCCAGGACACAAAAATAGCCAATTATCAGCTGGTAGTGCCTACCACGTGGAATGCATCGCCAAGAGACAATAAAGGCCAGTTATAAGCCTACGAATCGGCACTGATCGGAACCCCTGTTTTTGATGAGAACCAGCCACTGGAACTATTAAGAACCATACATAGTTTTGACCCCTGCATGGCTTGCAGTGTCCATTTATACGATGAAAAAGGTAATACGATCAGTAGAGTAAGTGTTTTAGGCGATTAATTCAACAGAACAAGATCATGGCACGTAAGTATTTACATATCCACCGGCTAAGAAGGGTATATGTATGGGAATTGCCTGTAAGGCTTTACCATTGGCTAAATGCAGCAGTTATTATCACGCTTATCATAACCGGATTTTACATATCCAACCCATTGGCATTGATGAGCAATAAGGATGCTTCACATCAATATATAATGGGCTGGTTTAGATATATTCATTTTGCTGCGGCTTATATCTTCTTTTTTAACTTCTTATTTAGGTTATACTGGGGCTTTGTTGGTAATAAATATGCCAACTGGCGACAATTTATACCTACATCAAAAAGGTTTTTTCAGGAAATGTGGACGGTTTTTAAGATCGATATACTGATGCTGAAAAAGAATGGTAAAGAACAGGATCATTTAAGCATAGGCCATAATGCAATGGCGGGTTTTATCTATTTTTTAACCTTCATTGCTTTTTTGGTGCAATGCCTTACCGGCTTTGGTTTATATGCATCCATGTCAACCTGGTGGTTACCTAAATTGTTCGCCTGGGTACCGGCTATCTTAGGTGGCGATATACTCACCCGGCAGATACATCACTGGTCAATGTGGTTTTTTATTTTGTTTGCAGTGATACACGTTTACCTGGTATTTTATCATGACTATGTAGAAGGCCGCGGCGAAATGAGCAGTATGGGCGGCGGCTGGAAATTTATTGAAGAAGACGTATTTAAAAAGAAATTACATCAAACCCCTAATCCCACAAAAGATAAATGAAACAGACTAAAAAAACATTGATAATGGGCATTGGGAATTACCTGATGGGCGATGAAGGCGTAGGCGTGCATTTAGCAAAAAATATAATGCAACAGGTACCGCCTGATGGGGTTGACGTATTGGATGGCGGCACAGGCGGCTTTTACCTGCTGGAGTATTTTGAAGACTATGATCACGTTATTTTAGTTGATGCCACGCTCGACGGTAATGCACCCGGAACCATCAGGTTAATAAAACCCCGTTTTGCACAGGATTTTCCACCTGCCATGAGCACCCATGATATTGGCTTAAAGGACCTGGTTAGTGCCTTACAAATTTTAGGGAAGATGCCCGATATTGATCTTTTTGTAGTAAGTATTGCATCTATACAACAACAAGGTATTGAGTTAAGCCCCGAAATAGAAACTGTGTTGCCGGTTTTAACAGATAAGATCTGGAGCCTGCTTGACATTCATCAATCAATTTATCAAGTATAACAATTAGAAATTTTGGAAACATATCATATCCATTTTAACGGAATTGTACAAGGTGTAGGCTTTAGACCCGCAGTTTATTTACTGGCCACAAAAATGGGTTTAACCGGCTCTGTAAGTAACGGAAATGATGGTGTTAACATTTTTTTTAATGCTGATGATGAAACGGCAAACCTGTTTTTTAAAAAACTAAAATCAGCTAGACCTGCTAAAGCTAAGGTTATTGCTGCACAGATGGAGAAAACGACGGCGCACAGTTTTGTTGATTTTTCGATTGTAATGGATGATGACGATGCCGAAAAGCAGGTGTTAATCAGCCCGGATATTGCCATTTGTGATAATTGCCGGGCCGAGTTGAACGATAAAGAAAACAGACGGTATAACTACCCTTTTATTACCTGTACCCAATGCGGCCCGCGTTACTCTATTATTAAAGCCCTCCCCTATGAGCGGGAACAAACTACAATGGCACCATTTACGATGTGTAAAAGTTGCGGGGAAGAATATCAGGATGTACAGGACCGGCGTTTTTTTTCACAGACTAATTC
>DASWOZ010000142.1:0-7102 GCA_036398535.1 Mucilaginibacter sp.
GAAACTCTTCTATCAGACCCGATCATAGCGGAGCTATAAACGAATTTTACACCGGAAAGCTTTTCAATTGAACTCAGTACACTGCTGACCTCATTGTTGGTTACATTAATGGTGATCTCTTTATCCAGTATAGCCTGTGCATTTACGTTACTTGCCAGGGCAGTTCCTACTAAAGAAAAAACTATCGTAACATAAACTAAAGTAATACGCATAATTACTAAGGCTAATGATTTTTTTTTCATAATTTTGTAATGTTAAATTGGTTAAAGTTTGACAAAAAAATCCCCCATACAACTCGCCAAAGTTGTTACTGGTACTACCCAGAAAAGGGAAAATTTACGATCGGCAGTGCCCGAAACACTGCCGATTTTTAAGAATTTAAGTATTTCTTTATCTCATAATTAATTTTTGGTTGGTTTAATTTGGTTTATATCTGTTAATTAATTGGTTATTTGTTGTTACATCCAGTCCCCTGGATTGAAATTTGCCCTTCATTTATAAAATAGTGGGCATCAAGCGCTTTACATATTAGATCAAGCTTTTCTAAAAGATGCTCATCGCCCAATGAAGCTGTTAAAGGGCAGCCTCCCATTTGCTTTTCATTATAAGTTATATTTACATTATAAGCCCGCTCAATATTTGTAATAACTTTATTTAATGGCGTTTCATGAAATGTAAACAGCTCTTTTGATGGATCTGCCGAGAGTAGTAAAGGCGTAGCTAAATTATCTTTAACCAAGCCTTTTTGAGTGGTGCTATAAGCGGCTTCCTGGTTGGGCATAATAAAGACTTGTTTCGCTGTCTTCTTTATGGATAAGTCAGTATCAAGATTAGGGCTATTGTTATAAACAAGTACTTTGCCCGTGTTTACAATCACTTTAAAAGCTTTGGTTTTATTACAGGCCTTTATAGTAAAACTGGTGCCAACTACCCGGGTAATCCAATCGCCGGTATGAACAAGAAATGGATGATCAGCGTCTTTCCTGACTTCAAAAAAAGCTTCCCCGTTTAAAGAAACTTCCCTGTTTTTACCACTAAACCTGTTTGGATAACTTATGCTTGCTTCGGGTTTTAATATTACTGACGAGCCATCGGCCAATTTTACCAGCATTGAAACCTTGGTATTATTTTGCTGTTGTTTTAGATATATTGTCAGATAATCTGTATCAAATGCTGATTTATATTGCTTGAAAAAGATGTAGCCTACAGAGATCAGGATAATAGTAATGGCTGCTATTGCCAACGAAACCGGATTTTTAGAAAGGAGCTTTAATTTATTAACCTTGCTGGCCTGCTGGGTTCGTTTTTGTAACTGATTGATTATTAAATCAATCTCTGTGTCTGTTAAATGCCGCGCTGATTTAACATGTAGTGCAATTAAGGTTTTTTTTGCAGTATTAACCGCAGGCAGGCAACCCGGATGCTGGGTTATCCATGCATTCCAGAATATGGCTTCTTTTTCAGAATCATTTAATATCCACTCAATAAAAGATTCATTCAATAGAAAGTCCTCTACATCATAGTTATTGCGCTTGGCCATGAAAATTACTTATAGGTTGGTTTATAGAACGATATATGCAGAAAAGCAAAAAATCTACTCACTTAAATGAATATATTTTTTTTAGAATTATTATTATCAAAAAAGAGGCGGTGATTTAGCTATATAATTTATTAAAAAAGCTAATAAACTCGGTTTTTTTACGAAGACTGCAAATGGAGCGGTAAAGCAGATTATATACCGATTGACGATTAAGCCCCATGATTTTTGCAATACCATCATGATCTACATTTTCAAAAAAGTGCAGGTACAGTATTTCTTTTTGCCTTTGCGACAGGCTTGCCAAAACTTCTTTTAATTTATCGGCAATTTCTTTTGAAGTTTGCTCATGTATCAGGTGTGCCTCTATATTAAAATCGTCTTCAAATATCTGGCTGTCTTCAAAAAATTCGGTATTGTTCCATTTAGATTGTTCGCGGAAAATGCGCAGGCGTAATGATTTAAATAAATATGCTTTAACAGATGCAGCTTGTTTTATATTTTCGCGCCTGTTCCATAATTCAAAAAATACATCTTGTATACAATCTTTTACAAAGTCTTCATCTTTTGAAAATTTGGAACCATAACTAAACAAAAGATTGGCATGGTTACGTAATAATAAGGTATAAGCTTTATGATTTCCTTCTCTGAAACAAAGCCATAAATACTCATCATTCTCAATAGCATTGGGTTTAAGAAACATAGCGGTTTCTTTTGAACCCGGGCCAATTTCTTGTCCGGATCCAACAGTTGTTTTCAACTTGTCCATACTTCTCGGTTTATAATGAATGAATATATGTATATTTTTTCAACTACTAAAAATCAAAATCATATTTTAGAAAAATATTTATAATACCATATTAATACCTAATACACCAATCAGCCCGATCACGGATACCAGGGTTTCCATCAATGACCAGGAAAAAAAAGTATCCTTCATCGTCAGGCCAAAATATTCTTTAAACAACCAAAAAGAGGTGTCATTTACATGCGAACAAAACAAGCTGCCGGCACCAACAGAAAGTACCATCAGGCTGGGGTCAACACCATGATGTAATGTAAGCGGATAAACAATACCTGCTGCAGTTAATCCCGCAACCGTTGCCGAGCCTAAGCAAAGTCTTAAAATAGCTGTAATTAACCAACCTAAAAACAGCGGGGCTAAGCTTAAATGCTGTAAAATTGAAGCCAATTGATTACTTACACCGCTATCAATAAATATCTGTTTAAGTATACCCGCGCTGCCTATAATCAGCAATATCATGGCTATATCTTTTACCGCATCGGTATATATGGTCATTACCTCGGTCAGTTTTTTACCCATCAGAATCCCTAATGTGTATGAAGCGATAATGATCGTTTCGATCATAGCCATATTGGGTTCGCCTAAAAAATCGGCCACGTTTTTTACGGCCACGTTTTGGCCGAATATTTTTGAAGTAAGGGTAGTTGCTGCAATTATTAAAACAGGTAAAAGCGCCGAAATAATACTATTACCAATACCCGGCAATTCATTATCGGGTATTTGATGGGTTATTAAGGTAACTACCGATGTTGATTTGATATTTTTTAATGTGCCGGCAAACAGCGGCCCTGCAATAATAATAGCGGGTACCGCAATAATCAGCCCGTATAAAAAAGTTTTGGTCAGGTCGGCATGAAATTGTACTACTAATGCCATTGGTGATGGGTGCGGCGGTACAAAGCCATGCATTACCGAAAGTGAAGCTAACATGGGTAATCCTACATATACTAACGGCAGTTTGTAATTATACGCCACCGAAAAAATAATAGGTATAAGCAGCACAAAGCCCACGTTGTAATATAATGGTATACCTACAATAAACCCGGTAAGCGTCATGGCCCAGGTTACATATTTGTAGCCGAATATGTTTTTTAATACCGCGGCAATTTTTTGCGCGGCCCCGCTTGCTGCAACTAATTTGCCCAACATGGCGCCTAACACAATTATAATAACTAATGAGCCCAACGTATCGCCCAGTCCTTTATTTACCGATTGTGAGATATGGCTCATGGGCATGCCCAAAAGCAGCCCTGCCATAGTTGACACTATTAAGAACGCTAAAAATGTATTCACCTTTGCCCACGTAATGAGTAGTACCAGGGATGCAATACAGATAAAAAGAATTAACAGCGTCATCTTAGATATTGGCCATATTTATTTCAATTATTAATGAGAATCGCGAGTAACCTTTGAGCCTGAATTACCTACCAGGAAATCAAGATCTGCACCTTTATCGGCTTGCTGCACGTGTTTAACATATAAGTTTACATAACCACGGTTTGAAGCTAAAGCAGGCTGTTTCCAGTTGCTTCTTCTTACCGCCAGTTCTTCGTCAGATACTTCCAGGTGAATACGTTTATTGGCTACATCCAGCTCAATCATATCGCCGTTTTCAACCAATCCTAAAGCACCACCAATGGCAGACTCTGGCGAAACGTGTAGAATAACCGTACCATAAGCGGTGCCACTCATGCGGCCGTCAGATATTCTGACCATATCAATAACGCCTTTATCCAGTAATTTTTTAGGCAGCACCATGTTACCAACCTCTGGCATACCCGGGTAACCAACAGGGCCTACACTTTTTAAAACCATTACACAGGTTTCGTCAATATCCAGATCAGGGTCATCAACACGGGTATGGTAATCTTCAATATTTTCAAACACTACGGCACGGCCACGGTGCTGCATTAAGGCTGGTGTAGCTGCTGATGGTTTAATAACGGCACCATTAAGCGCTAAATTCCCTTTAAGCACAACAATACCGGCTTCGGGTATTAAAGGCTCATCAAATTCATAAATAACTTCTTTGTTGTAATTTACGCCACCATCTGCAATGTTTTCTTTATGTGATTTACCGCTCACGGTAAGGGTATCCATATTCAACTCAGATTGCAGTTGTTTAATAATGGCCGGGATGCCGCCTGCATAATAAAAATCCTCCATCAGGAATTTTCCGGATGGCATTAAATTTAATAGCAAAGGCATTTTGCTGCCAATATCATCAAAATCCTCAATGTTTAACGGTACACCAATACGGCCGGCAATGGCAGTAAGGTGAATAATAAAGTTAGATGAACCGCCAATAGCCGCGTTTATTTTAATAGCGTTTTCAAAAGCATCTCGGGTTAATATTTTAGAGATTCGCAGATCTTCCTTAACCATGTCAACAATCCTTCTGCCCGAAAGCTGCGCTAATCTTTTTCTGCGGGCATCTACTGCCGGTATTGCAGCGCCGCCGGTTAAGCTCATACCTAACGACTCCACCATGCAAGCCATAGTTGAAGCTGTACCCATAGTCATACAATGGCCTGGGCTTCTTGACATACAGCTTTCTGCCTCGGCATATTCGCTGTAAGATATTTTACCTGTTTTTAAATCGTCTGTCAGTTTCCAGACACTGGTACCCGAACCTAAGTCATGGCCATGATATTTACCATTCAGCATAGGGCCACCTTGCACCACAATGGTGGGTAAATCAACACTTGCCGCACCCATAAGGGTTGATGGGGTGGTTTTATCGCAACCCGTAAGCAATACTACGCCATCAATAGGATTGCCTCTTATGGATTCTTCAGCGTCCATACTGGCCAGGTTGCGGAAAAGCATGGCAGTAGGTTTTAACAATGTTTCGCCTAATGACATGATGGGAAATTCTACCGGAAAACCGCCCGCTTCCAATACCCCGCGCCTTACACTTTCGGCAATATCACGCAGGTGCGCATTACAGGGCGTTAACTCCGACCAGGTATTGCATATGCCAATTACCGGGCGGCCATCAAACATATCCTCAGGCATACCCTGGTTTTTCATCCAGCTCCTGTAGATAAAACCCATTTTATCTTTTTTACCAAACCAATCTGAACTCCTAAATTCCGACATAACGATTATTCTTATTGTATTTTTAATGTATGATAAAGCCCTTGTCAATTACCATCAACAAGGGCTCTTAAATTATAGTGCTTCCTTACTTAATGTAGTGCCGTTAACTAAACGCCAGATGCCTAACGGATTTGAATTTTTAAGTTCGTCAGGTAATAATGCCTGGGGCATATTCTGATAAGATATTGGGCGGGTAAAACGGTTAATTGCCGCTGTACCTACCGATGTGCTTCTCACATCAGTTGTTGCAGGGAACGGGCCGCCATGTACCATGGCGCTGTTCACTTCAACCCCGGTAGGGAAACCATTGATCAATAAACGGCCAACTTTTTGCTCTAAAATATCTAACAAGTCTTTATAAGCTATCAGGTCTTTTTCTGTACCGTGAACGGTTGCGGTTAAATGGCCTGATAAATTCCTGGCTATGTCTAATATTTCTTCCCTTGATGTTGCTTCAACAACTAAGCTGGCCGGGCCGAATATTTCTTCGGACAGGTCTGGATGTGCATTAAATACCCTGCTGGTTGTTTTGAACAGGATAGGTGAGGCTGTATTTAAAGCGTCAGATTTTGCGCCTTCGGCCAAAGTTTCAACACCTTCAACAGCCAGATGGCGTTTAATACCTTCGTTATAAGCATGGTGAATGTTGCCTGCCAGCATAACGCCGCCAGAGGTTTCTTTAAAAGCTTCCTCTAAGCGATTAGTAAAGTCCTTCCCGCTTGCAGTATCTTCATAGATCAGCATACCCGGGTTGGTACAAAACTGGCCAACGCCTAAAGTAACCGAGCCTGAAAAACCTTTAGCAAAAGCCTGTGCCTCGTTATCCAATGTTTCGGGTAAAATGAATACCGGATTGGTACTGCCCATTTCAGAATAAACCGGGATAGGAACAGGCCTGCGTACGGCTGCATCAAATAATGCTTTACCCGCGTTGAAAGAACCCGTAAAACCTACTGCCCTTACTTCCGGGTGTTCAACTAATTGTATGCCTACGGTTTGGCCATCGCCATGTAATAAGGAGAAAATGCCGTCAGGCATTCCGGTGTCCTTTGCTGCTTTTTGTATGGCTTTTCCAACCATTTCGCTGGTAGCCGGGTGTGCAGGGTGTGCTTTTACAATAACGGTACAACCTGCCGCTAAAGCCGAAGCCGTATCGCCACCTGCTACTGAAAATGCCAGCGGGAAATTACTTGCGCCAAAAACCACTACCGGGCCCAAACCCATCTGCATAAAGCGAATATCAGGTTTTGGTAAAGGTGTGCGTTCGGGGTTTGCCAATTCAATACGGGCATCCACCCATGAGCCATCACGTAATAAGTTGGCAAACATTCTTAGTTGCCCTGTTGTGCGGCCCATTTCGCCTTGTATGCGGCCCTTTGGTAAGGCACTTTCTGCGCAGGTAATGGTAACTAAATCATCACCTAATGCTTCTATCTCTGCAGCAGCTGCATCTAAAAAAGCAGCTTTTTCTGCACCTGATTTTTTACGGTATACCTGGAAAGCTGCGGCTGCTTTGGCAGCCGCTTTTTCAACTTCTGCTGGGGTTGCTTTGTAAAACATTCCCAGTATTTCGCCGGTTGCAGGGTTAAGCGATTTTATAGTAGCTTCCCCTTCGGCAGACTGTTCAAATCCGATTATTTGTTTTCCGTCTGTCATGA
>DASWOZ010000143.1:0-1706 GCA_036398535.1 Mucilaginibacter sp.
TTTGCCTTTGTTGGCGGGCTACTCAATAAATCAACAGGTAACGTATTAAATGTTGATAGCGGCGTGGCAATGGCATTTGTAAGGTAAAGCTACCATCCTTGTCATCCTGAGCGGGAGCGAAGAATCTTATAGAATAGATATGTAAGCGATTAACAGTTTGCGAATTTTACAGTCGTATAAGATTCTTCGCTCCCGCTCAGAATGACAAAAGCAATGGGCATTTTATTTCCTGAACAGCGACGCTATCCAGATAATGAGAGCTATAACAATAATAACGGCTATAATGCCAACAACAGCCCCGGCTTTAAATATACCGGCTATTACAGAACAACTGCTTAAACAAAGCAGCAATAGCATAAGCGATGGAACATATAATTTTTTCATGGCAGGTTTTTAACTCATATAATATCCAAATGGGTAAATAAGTTTTAAACTGCTCTATATTATTTTACCAGGAAACACTTAGCCAATTTCAATAAGCATTAAGCAATCGGCAGCTCAACATAAAAGGTTGTGCCCATTCCCGGCTGGCTTTCAAACCATATACGGCCATTGTGCGCCTCAACTATTTGTTTGGATATGGCAAGGCCCAGGCCAAAAGGCTGCTCTCCGGCAGTTCCTTGACGTTTGGCCTCAGAAAACATGTCAAATATTTTGTCTTTCAGGTAATTTGGTATGCCTATGCCATGATCTTTTACAGAGATTAACACCTTATCCGGAAACGTTTCCAGACTAATTGAAATCAAAGCCCCGGTTGGGCTAAACTTAATTGCATTGGCGATCAGGTTGCTTACTACCCGCCATATTTTTTCGCGGTTAACTAAAATTGTTGCAGGCACCAGGGCTAATTCAATTCTTTGCCCCTTCGTTTCGGCCTTAAAATGCAATAGGTCTGCACAGTACCGCAACATCTGCTCCACATTCAGCAGCTCCTTTTTTAATTCTTCTGTTTTAATATGTACCTGCAAAAGATCACTAACAAGTTCTAATGAATGCTGGCCCGATGTTTTGATCAATTCCAGCATCATCCTGTCATCATCAGAATGGTTGTTATTATTGAGCATTAAAGAAGCGATAGAAGTTATTCCGCCGATAGGGTTACGCAGGTCATGGGCTACAATTTTCATCATCTTCGTATTCTCTTCCTGGCTTTGTTCCAGGGCGCTTAACGCCCTGCGCATTTGGATGTTTTGTTCATTTATACGGTTATTAGCTTTCCTATATCGCTTTAGGTTATACCAAAACATTAAAAGAATAATTACAGCCATCACCGAAAAAACGGTAATGGCAGCCAAAGAAAATGTTTTTAACTGGTTATTTCTTTTTAATAGGATAAGGTTATATTGCTGCTCCGTTACCTTAAAAGTCCCTTCCATATCTGCGTGGGTCAGTCCCTGGCTTACGTTCCTGATAGAATCATTATAATTATAGAATTTTTGCTGGTATTCATAAGCAGGCGCTAATGCCTTGCTTTTATCATAATATACCCACTTCATTCTATACCATTCTAACCGCAACTCGTCGTTATAGCGGTTCTTACCTTCCATGCCGGTCATGATATTTTGAACTTCGGTAAGCAACAAATCGGCATCCTTAAAATCATTATGCCGTATATAAACATCTGCAAGCTTTAGTTTAGCGGTTTGTACATCGCCTATCGCATTACCCGGCTTGCTATTAATTGCTATGCTTTTCCTTAAATATTT
>DASWOZ010000144.1:0-2654 GCA_036398535.1 Mucilaginibacter sp.
CTAATAACCCATCAGACGGTGGTGTAGAAGATAAGTTTGCCAGCGGCGAAGTAATTGTTTTTGGCCCTAATGGGGTAATGGTAAAGGCGCGTACAGCCAACCAGCGTAAAATGGTTGATTGTATAAATAAAAGCGATATACTTTTTGCTATTGGCCCTGCAGGTACCGGAAAAACTTATACGGCTGTTGCTTTGGCTGTAAGAGCGTTAAAAAACAAAGAAATAAAGCGTATAATTTTAACAAGGCCGGCGGTTGAAGCAGGGGAGAACCTGGGCTTTTTACCGGGCGACCTGAAAGAAAAGATCGACCCGTACCTGCGCCCGTTATATGACGCGCTGGACGACATGATACCGGCCGAAAAGTTAAAATTATACCTGGAAAACCGTACTATTGAAATTGCGCCCCTGGCATTTATGCGCGGCCGTACGCTGGACAATTGCTTTGTGATTTTGGATGAGGCTCAAAATGCCACTGATATGCAGTTAAAAATGTTTTTAACACGTATGGGGCCTTCTGCTAAGTTTATTGTTACAGGCGATGTTACACAGATTGATTTACCTAAAAAGCAGCAATCGGGTTTACATACCGCTTTGCGCATTTTAACTGATATTAAAGGAATAGAAATAGTTTACCTAAGCGGAGAAGACGTTGTACGCCATAAACTGGTACGTAAAATTTTAGAGGCTTACGGAGATATACAGTAATTAGATATAAGATTCATGAATCAAGAGCCAAGATTTATTCTTGTATCTTGATTCTAAATTCTTTACGCTCACAATATGAATGCAATAAAAGAAACACATTTTAATTTTCCGGGTCAAACCGGCTTCTATAAAGGCAAAGTTAGGGATGTTTATACCATAAATAACAAATACCTGGCCATGGTGGTTACAGACAGGATCTCGGCATTTGATGTAGTATTGCCTAAGCCTATTCCCTACAAAGGGCAGGTGCTAAACCAAATAGCCGCTAAATTTTTAGAAGCTACTGCCGATATTGTACCTAACTGGGTAGTAAGTGTGCCTGACCCAAGTGTTACCATTGGCCGCATCTGCGATCCGTTTAAAGTTGAAATGGTTATCCGGGGGTATTTAGCGGGCCATGCCTGGCGCGAATATAGTGCCGGTAAAAGGCAGGTTTGCGGTGTAAGTTTACCTGATGGGTTAAAGGAAAATGATAAACTGCCCGAGCCTATTATTACGCCCACAACCAAAGCCGCGGTAGGGCATGACGAAGATATATCCCGGGAGGAAATACTGAAACAAAACATTGTTACTGCCGAAGATTATGCACAATTGGAAAACTATACACGCGCTTTATTTCAACGAGGCACAGAAATAGCAGCTAAACAAGGACTAATACTGGTTGATACCAAGTATGAATTTGGTAAAGCCGACGGTAAAATTTATCTGATTGACGAAATACATACCCCGGATTCTTCACGCTACTTTTATAGCGATGGTTACCAGGAGCGTCAAAATAATAACGAGCCGCAAAAGCAACTGTCAAAAGAGTTTGTAAGGAAGTGGTTGATTGAAAATAATTTCCAGGGAAAAGACGGACAGACAGTGCCGGAAATGACGCCGGAAAAGGTACAATCCATATCTGAAAGATATATTGAACTTTATGAGCAAATTACCGGCGAAACGTTTGTTAAACCTCAAAGTGAAAATGTGATCAGCAGGGTTGAAAACTCAATAAATAAAGCATTGGCTGTATTGTAATTTTATTTGTAAATAAAATTATATCTTAGCACTTCAATTACATAGAAGAGAATGAAATTTACGATTGATAAGCACGAGAAATACATTATGCTGAAGCTGAATGAATCAAAATTGAATTCATTGGTTACACCGCAATTAAAATCGGAGCTGATACTGATTAATACGGAGGGCCAGCGCAATATAGTTCTTGATCTTTCACAGGTAAAGTTTGCTGATTCATCAGGTTTAAGCAGTTTATTGGTGGGGCATCGTTTATGTAAAAATGCTACAGGCTCATTTATTCTTACAGGTTTAAATGATGCGGTTGCCCGCCTAATCACGATTTCGCAATTAGAAACTGTATTTACCATTGTCCCTACTGTAGAGGAAGCTATCGACCTTATTTTTATGGAGGAGATAGAAAAAGAATTAAAGAAAGAAGCAAGATAAAGCTTAAATTGTTTACCATGTATGAAATTTGAAGTAACCATACTTGGTAGTAGTTCTGCAACACCCATTTATAATCGTAATCCCACCTCGCAGGCATTAAATATTAATGAGCGGCTATATTTAATTGATTGTGGCGAAGGTACACAACAGCAAATGTTGCGCTTTGATGTTAAAGCCAGCCGCATTGATCATATTTTCATTAGCCATTTACATGGCGACCATTATCTTGGCCTGGTGGGTTTGCTGTCATCCATGCATTTGAACGGCCGCAAAAAAGAATTAAAGATTTTTGGACCGGCACATTTAAAAGAGATTATTGAGCTGCAATTAAAATATTCAGAAACAACCTTACAATACCCTATTGAATACAAATTTACCAATGCATTTCAGCACATGGTAACTAAATAAATAGCAATGTAGATTCTGGCAGACTCCAAGTAACTGAACAGCTCATTGGTGGCTGACAGGCCTTCAATAATTAGTCTATGACAAAGTGGATGC